>JBJTUI010000289.1:0-3158 GCA_046080625.1 Elainella sp.
CCGCTATATTCGTGAGCAAGAAGCATCTGACCAAAGTGGACGGTTTTAATTAACCCACAGATACCTTCAGCGAAAGCCATCCGCCCTTGGGGCGGTCACATTCATCAAGCCACCAGCTTCGCTGGGGGTGTCTGACTTCGCAGTCTCTTTTAAATTGCATTCTTCTACCGAATCGATTGCTGCATTACTTCCTCACGCCGCCTGCAAAGTCTGTGGTTGGGGCAGAGGTCGGCCTTCAGCTTGATAGCTTTCAATTAGCAGTTCCAGAACTTCCTGAGCATTCTTTAATGCTTCCTCATAGGTATCACCATCAGTAAAATAGCGTTGAATTTCTGTAGCAAACTCCGGCAGCTCGGCAAGATATGCCTGATCATTCTCAGACCATACAATATTGACTCGATACTTAAGTTGGCTCATCGTTCTTCCTTTTGTCCTGTAGTCGTTTCAACGTGTCATTTACTAACTTCTCTAAATAGGGTTTAGCGTCCTTTCCATCTTTGCCTGCGAGTGTAATAGGTAATTCAGGCAAATTTGGATGAACCCACCGCTCATGGCTACCTCGAACTCGAACACATTCAAAACCAGCTTTGCGAAGCTCAGCCTTTAATTCTCTGATTTTCCTGGGCATTTTTCAGCTTTACAGTCTCCTCCTCACATTTCCATTGGCAGGCGCTTCTGTCTTTTTCAGCCCTTCAGCCAAGCCGCGAATCAGCTCCAGTCGCTCCTCATAGGACAACTGCTCTGCCTGCTTCAGTAGATCCTGTAGTAATGGACTCATAGCCCCAGTCCCCTGAGATTTTCGCGAATTGCTTTCTCCAGCTTGGCGCTCTCCGCAAACTGCTCCTCCAACTTCGCCGTCAACCGCTGCATCTTCTCCGCAAATGGCTCCTCGTCATCCACAGCCTCCTCAGCGCCCACATAGCGCCCCGGCGTCAGCACATAGCCATGCGACTGAATTTCAGCCAGCGTCGCGCTTTTGCAAAATCCCGGCACGTCCGCATAGTCAACCGCTGCTGGCTCTCCCCGCCATGCGTGGTAGGTGTTGGCAATCCGGGCCAATTCCGCCTCGGTCAGTTCCCGGTGCGTCCGGTCTACCAGATAGCCCAGCTTGCGGGCATCGATAAACAACGTTTCGCCACGCCGATCGCGCAGGGTCGTAAAACCCCTCGCCCCAATCGCCCCTGTCTTGTTGCGCGTCACAAACCACAGACAGGCCGGAATCTGCGTCGTGTAGAACAACTGCCCCGGCAGGGCAATCATGCAGTCCACCAAATCCGCCTCAATCATCGCTCTGCGGATCTCGCCCTCGCCCGACTGGTTGGAACTCATCGAGCCATTCGCCAAGACAAATCCGGCAATCCCATTGGGCGCAAGATGGTGGATGATGTGCTGCACCCAGCCGTAGTTGGCGTTACCCTTCGGCGGTGTGCCATATTGCCAGCGCAGATCGTCGGCCAGCGACCCATGCCACCAATCGCTGATGTTGAACGGCGGATTGGCCAGAATGTAGTCGGCCTTCAAATCTTTGTGCAGGTCGTTGGTGAAGCTATCAGCCTGCCGGTCGCCAATGTTGCCATCAATGCCGCGAATCGCCAGGTTCATCAAACAAAGTCGGCGCGTTGTCGGGTTCGACTCCTGCCCATAGATGGCAATATCGCCCTTGCGGCCCCCGTGCGCCTCGACAAACTTCTCCGACTGCACAAACATCCCGCCCGACCCGCAGCAGGGGTCATAGATCCGCCCCTTGTATGGCTCAATCATCGCCACCAGCAGCTTCACCACCGACTGGGGCGTATAGAACTCGCCGCCGCCCTTGCCCTCCTTCTCGGCAAACTGCCCCAGGAAATACTCATACACCCGCCCCAAAATATCCTTCGAGCGGCTGCTGGCATCACCCAGCCCCACTTTGCTGATCAGGTCAATCAGTTCGCCCAGCCGCTGCTTGTCCAGATCCGGACGGGCATACTGCATCGGCAGCACTCCCTTCAGGCGCGGGTTCTCCTTCTCGATCGCCAGCATTGCCTCGTCAATGATCTTGCCAATCGTCGGCTGCTTGGCGCTGGCCTGAATATGTGACCAGCG
This sequence comes from Elainella sp., assembly GCA_046080625.1. Taxonomy (GTDB): domain Bacteria; phylum Cyanobacteriota; class Cyanobacteriia; order Elainellales; family Elainellaceae; genus Elainella. The sequence goes on from JBJTUI010000289.1 coordinate 2,083, forward strand.
AGCTTCCTTGGGCACCCAGAAGACATTGGCCCCCAGATACTCATCCCGGTCCTCCGGGTCAGTGTACTCCGTCTCCTGCCTAGCTTCCAAGTCGCTGTAGAGTTCCTGGAAGGCGTCAGAGATGTATTTCAGGAAAATCAGACCCAGAGCGACGTGCTTGTATTCGGCAGCGTCCATGTGGCCCCGCATCTTGTCAGCCGTGGCCCACAAGGTTTGCTCAAATCCCAGATTCGCCCCGTTGCCATTCGTCTCGTTCTTCGTGCGTGCCAAATCTATCACTCCGCTTTCCAACCTGCTCCATGTGAGCTTGAGTGATGCCTGATCAGCCAGGAGTAGATAGCCAGAACCCAACCGAGGGTAGGAGTTCTACCTAACACAAGGTATAACTGATGGAACACCAAACCCATTCTGGCACCTGATTTTGCTATCTGCCAGTGGGGTCTACAGCAGCGAAGTATAACGAGCTACCAAAATCTTGCCAGACTCACCCAATTTCTTAGCCTGTTTCTCCAGCTTTTCCATCGCCAGCGGAGAGGGAGTGACCTTGCCGCTCTCCCAGCGGTTGACCGCCTGAAACGAAACTCCCAGATGAGCCGCAAATTTCTCCTGAGAGAGATTGAGCTGCTGGCGCAGGTCGCGAACGAACTGGCCAATCTGGGGCTGCTGAGCAATTAGGCGTCGTTGGAGCATGAGTAGGCTGTGAGCTGCTAAACGGTATACCAGGCACTATAGCGGATGTTTTAAGCTTGCTCGATGAGCTGGGCCTGAGATTGCTCGGTTACACCAGCCAAAAGTGCAGATTTTGGGGCTGAAATAAAGACTAAACCTTTGGGAAAGAGCATTCTACGGTGATTTTGAGATTACTTTTTGCTGTTCCTTTTGTGACGTAGGGCACCCCCGCCTCACCGCCAATTTCAATGCCAAACTCTAATGTGACTTGGCTTTGTTGCATAAAGCAAAAACTGACAAGTTAGGGTTGAGATGGATTTGATTAAGCTGTAACCGGGTAGCTGTCGGGCTTGCACAGTTGGATCATGCGGTTGAGCGCTGCACACTTGATGAATAACTCCACCGCC
>JBJTUI010000290.1:0-5555 GCA_046080625.1 Elainella sp.
CAGCGGATCGAGCAGGGGAGTGCCGTCGGCCCGCATCACGGTGTCGCGTCCCACCTTGAGGATAGCGGCAATGTTCAAAATGTCGGCCACCACGGCGCTGGCGGTTGGCCCCGACCCGGCTCCCGGCCCAAAAAACATCACCTGTCCCACCGGCTCGCCCTCAATCAGGATGGCGTTGTAGACGCCGTTGACGCTGGCCAGCGGATGGGCATGGGGCACCAGGGTGGGATGCACCCGCACCTGGAGCTGCTCGGAGGCGGAATTGGGGGTGTCGGGAACGCGCCGGGCGGTGGCCAGCAGCTTGATCACAAACCCCAATCGCTCGGCGTAGGCAATGTCGGCAGCGCTGATTTTGCGAATTCCTTCACAGTGAACCTCGGCCAGCTTGATCCGTCCGCCAAAGGCCAGCGAGGCTAAAATTGCCAGTTTGTCTGCCGCATCCAGCCCGTCCACGTCGGCGGTGGGGTCGGCTTCGGCATAGCCCAACTGCTGGGCATCGGCCAACACCGCAGCAAAATCGCTGCCTTCGGCCTGCATCCGGGTGAGGATATAGTTGGTCGTGCCGTTGACGATGCCGGTAATCGCCTGGATGCGGTTGCCGCAGAGGGACTGCTTCAGGGGCTCAATCACCGGAATGCCCCCGGCCACCGCCGCCTCTAGCAGCACGTAAACCCCGGCAGCATTGGCCGCCGTGAAGATCTCATCACCATAGCGGGCAATCGCAGCCTTGTTGGCCGTCACCACGTGCTTGCCGTGAGCAATCGCCTGCAAAATCAGCGAGCGCGCGGGCTCTAAACCACCCATCACCTCCACCACAATATCGATCTCTGGGTCGGTGACGATGGCTTCCAGGTCGGTGGTGAGCAGGCTGGCGGGCAGCTTGACCTGGTGCGGTTTGTCGAGGCTGCGTACTCCTACCCGGTGAATCTCAATCTCCTGCAACAGCGGATGCCGCTGCGCTGGGTCCAGCAAGATCTCCGCTGTGCCTGTTCCCACGGTGCCCAAACCCAGCAAACCAACCTTAAAAACCACAGTTTCAACTCCGATGCGTCGTCTTCCCCTCATTGTAGGAGGGAGTGGGGCTGAAACCCAGGTTTAAACCGATCTCTGGCTCCGGTGGCGCTGTTCGGCTTTCGTCTGGGGCGAGCCGCGTCAGCAGGTTGACCAGGGCGGATTCAACGGCTCGCTGCTCACGAGTTAGCCCGATCTAGCCCGGATTTTGTCTCTACTCCGTAATTTCACGATTGAGCTGCAAACTGATTTAGGTTAACTCTAAACCTGTTCTACTTCGGGAGATGACAGCCAATCTGTTCTGCCGCAACTTCATCGTTTACACACAATTACTTCTAAAATTGCGCCTATCTTCATCCCCTCTTCAACATCTCTTGATGGTTCCACTGACCGAGTTCCAGCCGAATACCCTAAAATGTAACTACCCATTCACAATAACCACCCGCCCGATTTAGCATCGATTCAGCAACCAACCTATTGATTTGGTCAATTTGAACGTTTGGTCAAAACGTTTGGTCGATTTGAACGCTTGATAAGACCAAACTGGTTGTGAAAGAACTAGTTGTGAAAGAACTGGTTGTGACAGCTTCTGTGTTTCCACTGTATGTGCTTGGAGCGGGTTTTGCCTCTGGGCTAGGCCGTTTAGCGTTGTCCGGGCATTCCTAGGAGTTGAGATGAAATGGATAGCGAAAAACAGCAGCGCTACCAAGTTGCCCTTCCTCAGGTCCCTCACACAATGACCTCTGTGCAGGTTGCCAATGCCAAACCCATTGGCGATTCTGCGGCAGAGCCAATTCAGGCAATGAAGTCACCAATTTGGCCGATTACGTCGTCGGCCAATGCCGTTAATCTGCCAGCTATGGTTGAAGGTGTGAGTCCGGAAGAACTCTTAGACTATATTCGCAGTGGCCAGGTCTGGATGGTAAACAGCCGCCAGCGCAATGGTGTGATCCTCTATAAGCAGTTTCACACCGAATTCGCGGGTCCAGGTGCCGCAATTGGGGGCTACCTCGATTTGGACTGCCAGCGCGTCATTCCCGTCGGCAAGCTCTCGCTGGTGCGACCTACCTCCAGCCAGGAGCGCCAAAATGCCTACCTGATCCGCCGCCAGTGGATCAAGTTGACCCAGCAGGTCACCGACAAATCCCTGCCAGCCCAGCGGGCCCAAATGATTTTGAACCAGTTTGAAACCTACTTCGACCAGGACACAATCGCCCGGATTCCCGATGAGGCGTTTGCCCTGATGGTTGGAGTGTTGCCCTACACGATTCGGCTGGCTCGTCGCACCCCTGGTAAGCTGACGGTAAAGGTGAAGGGCTAGAGGGCCAGTTGATTGCTTCCCGGCAAGTTGTATCGCCGCACCTTGCAATTGCACAGGCCATTCCCTACTATCAGCGTAGGCGGGGATCGATCCGTCAGGGATTGCTGTGACCCTGCTGTTTTTTGCTGTCGCCGCTTGGACTGCGTATTTAACCCCAAGGCTCGGCAATTCCTGGTTCGCACTCCTGCACCCTTGCGACCCTGCCGCAGCTACAAGCTCAGTGCTGACTAGCGGTTTTGTCCGTCTTGATGCCATCAGCTTTGATGCAGCTCCAATGGCGCTCGGTTTGCTTTCGCTCACTCTGATCGCTCTGATCGCTCACTTTTGCTTTCGGCAACTGCTCTACTACTGCTCTACTTAGGAACCACTCAGGAAGGATGTCATGACTAACTCCAGCTTCCCCATCGACCTCGGGGCCTATCAACCCGTCAAGCTAGACCCCAGCACCGCCCAGCTCAGCGACGAACAGCGGGCGGCTCTAAAAGCCAATATCCAGCTCTGCCGTGACGCGATTGTGTTCTTCACCGCTACAGGAGCAGCCAGCGGCGTCGGCGGCCACACGGGCGGTCCCTACGACACGGTGCCCGAGGTGATGATTCTAGACGCCCTGTTTCGCAGCCAGCCCGACCAGTTTGTGCCGATTTTCTTTGACGAAGCGGGCCACCGGGTCGGGACGCAGTACCTGATGTCGGTGCTGGAAGGGGCAATGCCCGCCGAGCAGCTGATGCACTACCGCCGTGCCAACTCCAAGCTGCCCGGCCACCCGGAACTGGGCCTAACTCCCGGCGTTAAGTTCAGCTCGGGCCGTCTGGGGCATATGTGGCCCTATGTCAACGGCGTGGCGCTGGCCAATCCTGGCAAAGCTGTGTTCTGTTTGGGGTCAGATGGCTCCCAGCAGGAAGGCAACGACGCCGAAGCCGCCCGTCTGGCCGTAGCCCAACATATCAACGTCAAGCTGATCATCGACGACAACGACGTGACGATTGCGGGCCACCCCTCCAAATATCTGCCGGGCTACAGCGTCGAGCAAACCCTGGTAGGCCACGGCCTCAAGGTGCTGACCGTGAACGGAGAAGACCTGGACGCCCTCTATGCCAGCATCTGCGAAGCGATCAATACTCCCGGTCCGGTGGCGGTGATCTGCAAGCGGCCCATGTGTCCCGGCATCGAAGGGCTGGAGGGTTCGAACCACGGCCATGACGTGATTTCGGTGAAGCTGGCCCTGGCCTACCTGGAACAGCGGGGCCATCAGGCGGCAGTGGACTATCTGAACAACATCGAAAAGCCGAAGCAGGACTACGAATTCCTGGGCATCAGCTCCACCTGGGACTCGAACCGCAACGTGTTTGGCGACGCCGTGGTGGCCGAACTGGGCAAGATGAGCGAAGCGGAACGCAAGGCTAAGGTGCTGGTGGTAGATAGCGACCTGGAGGGCTCCTGCGGCCTCAAGAAAATTCACGATGCCCACCCGGAAGTGTTCATTCCCTCCGGCATCATGGAGCGGGGCAACCTGTCGGCAGCGGCGGGCTTCGGCATGGAGCAGGGCAAGCAGGGCATTTTTGCCACCTTCGCCGCCTTCCTGGAGATGTGCATCTCGGAAATCACGATGGCGCGGCTCAACTACTCCAACCTGCTCTGCCATTTCTCCCACTCCGGCATCGACGACATGGCCGACAACACCTGCCACTTCGGCATCAACAATTTCTTTGCCGATAATGGCTTGGACGACGGCTACGAAACTCGGCTCTATTTCCCGGCGGATGCGGGCCAGATGAAAGCCTGCGTTGCTGCGGTGTTCCACGATCCGGGGCTACGGTTCATCTTCTCCACCCGTTCCAAAACGCCCCAGCTGCTCGACGCCAGCGGCCAGCCCCTCTACGGCGAAGGCTATACCTTCACTCCCGGCAAGGACGAGATCGTCCGGGAAGGCAGCGCGGGCTACATTGTGGCCGTGGGCGATGCGGTCTACCGGGCCGTGGATGCGGCTGAACGCCTGAAGCAGGAAGGCATTGAAGTCGGCGTGGTCAACAAAGCCACCCTCAACCTAGTGGACGAAGAGATGATGGCCAAGCTGGGCAAAGCGCCGTTTGTCTTAACTGTGGAAGCCTTTAACCGCAGAACTGGCCTAGGCAGCCGCTTTGGCTCCTGGCTGCTAGAGCGTGGCTATGGACCCAAGTTTGCCTACCTGGGCACCCATGAAGAGGGCTGCGGCGGGCTGTGGGAGCAGTTCCCCCACCAGGGGCTTGACCCGGCGGGAATTATAAAGAAAGTTAAGCAACTGCTGGGCTAAGCGGTTCTGACTCGCTACCGTTAATCAAAGGCTCTGCGTCCTGCTGAGCTGTTGCTGAGTGGCAACGGCCTGATGCAGAGTCTTTTGCTGCCAAGGAGACAGAAGCAATGAACTTTGATCCGACGATGTTTGGCTCCGGCTTGGGGTTTGGGCTGCTGGTGGCCCTCTCGGTCTGGATTGGCAAATGGCGCACCCAGTCGTCCCTGAAGCGCGAGCTGGACGACCTGAAAAAACACCTGCAAACCCAGCTCAGCATCAACGCCAAGGGCTACGACGAACTTCAGAAAGAGCTGAAGCGCCTGAAGCAGGAGAACGACAACCTGCGAACCACGGTCGCCACTCTCTCGAACAAACCGGGACGGGCCGAACTCCGCACCCTGCAAGTCTGGGACAAAGCGCTGCGCAGCATGACGCTCTCGTCGCCGGGATTTGCCCCCGCCTGGGAGATGGCCGTGATTGAGGCAAACAAGGAAGTTCAGGACACCGAGACGGGGGTGAAGGCGCTGGTGCGCAAGGTTTTCCCGATGCTGCCCCAGGAGTTGAGCAGCGCCAGCTTAGAGGAAGCGCCTTGAGCAGGTTTCTTAAGGCTCCTGGATTGGGATAGACCACTTCTTGCGAATAGTAGCAGCCCCCAGCAGCAGCTCTAGGGTCCCGAAAACACGGCCTCGTCCAGATCCTGCCGACTGAGGGAATATTGAAACACACGCTGGAGGTCGCGCCCGCCTTCTCCAGCTCCCAGATAGCGCACCAACAGCGACTCCCGTTCCAGACAGAGTTCCGCTTCCCAACTGGCCTGGCGAATATGCCAGCAGTGCGGGTCGGCCTCATGCTGCTGACACCCCTTCGACCTGAGCCAGTCCTCAATGTCGGGCAGGGGGTGGTTGTAGAGCGGCGTATCAGCAGGAGGTAGGACCATGGGAGCAAACGCGGTAA
>JBJTUI010000291.1:0-5939 GCA_046080625.1 Elainella sp.
TTCAAGATTTCCCTGGCGGTGTTGGCAAAATCTTCCGCAATCAGAATCGGCACGGCTAAATTCTGGATGAAGTAGGACTGCTCAGCCAAATTGACTGTGGTCTGGGGTGCCGACTGGCTGGAGGGCAGCTGCTGGCTTTGGAGCTGGTCATAGAGCAACAAACTGCTGTAGCTCTCTTCGTAGAGGGCGTTGAGGCGGCTGTGCTGTTGCAGGACGCTGTGCATTTGGGTCAGCAGCGGCTGGGGCAGCGAGGCCGCAGTAGACTGGTTGGCCAGAATAACGCCGATCGTTTGGATCGACTGGTGCAGCGGTCTGGCCAGATCGACATCGAGCTGGGCCAGGGCCAGCAAAAACGCTTTGATCTGGGCAATTTCACTTCGATTCATGGCAGTTACTCCACCTGAAGCAGTTACTCCACCTGAAAACGAGGCTGGTTCTGGGGCTGGTGCTTTTTAGTTGACCCATGGCCAACCTCTGGCCGAACTTATAAGCAGGTCAATGGCCAAATTAATAACCAAGCTAGGGCTGAAGGTTTGGTTCTGCAAATTTGGCGCTGTTAAATTCGGCGCTGTCAATCAGCCGAAGTACTAAAATTCTGGCGGGCAATTCGAGCCCTGTCTACCCGCTTGGGTCAGATTTCCCTGCGGTAGACTTGAGTCTAGTTCAGTTCGGCAGTTGCCCATCAGCCCTGCCCATCAGCCCTGCCCATCAGCCCTGATTGCCAGTTGCATTCTGAGTTCACCTATGCAGATTCTGATTATAGAAGACGAGGCTGAGATTGCTCAGTTGATCCAGCTCTACCTGGAGAAAGAAGGGTTTGCCTGTCGCATCTGTCGCGATGGCATCACGGGTCTCCAGACGTTTCAGGACCAGCAGCCCGATCTGATCATTCTCGACCTGATGATTCCTGGCCTGGATGGGCTAGAAGTCTGCGCCCGAATTCGACAGCAGCCGGGCAGCAAAGATCCCTACATTTTGATGCTGACTGCCAAGGGCGAAGAAATCGACCGAATCATCGGCCTCTCGACCGGGGCCGACGACTACATGGTCAAGCCCTTTAGCCCCCGCGAACTGGTGGCGCGTGTGCGGGCCTTGCTGCGGCGCACTCTGCGTCAGGGCGGCCAGACCCGAATTTACCAGACGCCCCACTTTTCGGTGAACGTCGAACAGCGGATTGCCAGCCGCCAAACCGAGGGCGGTAACTCGGAACAACTGGATCTGACCACGCTGGAGTTCGATTTGCTCACCACCTTCATGAGCTATCCAGGGCGAGTCTGGAACCGGGCTCAGCTGATTGAACGGCTCTGGGGCAACGACTTCTACGGCGACGAGCGCGTAGTTGATACCCATGTGGCCCGGTTGCGCAAGAAGATCGAGCCTGATCCGGCCAGCCCGTCGTTTGTCAAGACCGTGATTGGGGTGGGGTATAAGTTTGAGGATGCAGGTTAGGGAGATGGGGGAGATGGGGGAGATGGGGAGGTAGAGGAAATGGAGGTGTTTAGCCGCGCCTATGACTACGCTGTGGCGAATCTGGATGATTTGCTGACTGCTCTACAGCAGCATTTTCTGCTGGTGCTGATTCCGCTGGCGATTGGGCTGGTGGTGGGGCTGCCGCTGGGGCTCTGGAGTTCGCGCTCCCAGATCGTCTCGGCGGTGCTGATCAATGGATTTAACGCCCTGCGGGTGATTCCCAGTCTGGCCGTGCTGTTTCTGGCGATTCCCTATTTTGGCCTCAGCTTCCAGTCGGCGGTGATTGCTCTGACGCTGCTGGTGATGCCGCCGATTTTGATCAACACCGATGTCGCCTTTCGCAGCATCGACCCCATGACCCGCGAAGCCGCCTACGGCATGGGGATGAGTTCGGGGCAGGTGCTGCGTTCGGTGGAAATTCCGCTGGCCCTGCCGGTGGTGCTGGCGGGCGTCAAAACCGCCGTGGTCGAGGTGATTGCTAGCGCCACGCTGGCTGCCTTTATTGGCGCGGGCGGACTGGGCCGGTTCATTGTGCTGGGGTTTAATGTCTACGACAGCGCTATTCTGCTGGTGGGGGCAATTCCGGTGGCGCTGCTGGCCGTGACTGCCGAAATTGGGCTGGGTTTGATGCAGCGGGCAGCCCAACCTCCCCGCTAGGGCGATGCCTCGCTCCAAAATTCCCAGTTCCCGGCCAAAATCTTGGGTTTTATAGCGCTAGCCGCCATAATGGAGGCAGGTTCGTGTTTGTTCTAAAGCTGACAGATTGGCTGCCCGGTTTTGGCCTTGCTGCCTGCTCAGGGGTTAAACCATGAAGCGTTTGGCTCATGAAGCGTTGGCTGAGCGGGTATTGGCAGCGGTTTAGCCCTCTATCAGCTACTCGACTAGAGAAACAGGAGTTTGTCATGCCGTCTGCCGATCGTTCGCAGTCGGGGTTGATCTCGTGGCTAACGGCCCTGCTGCACAGGCTGCGGGCCTGGACGCGGCAGGAAGTTGTCAGCGATGACCCCTGGGATCGGGGAGAATCCCTGTTCTCCGATTCGCCCTCAGAACCGGCCCGATCCGATGCTCCGGCTGGCCCTGATCCCGTCTCGCCCTCCAGTCAACGGGAGCCCTGAGCGGAATGCCGCAGCGGAATACTGCCTTGCTGCCTGATCTCAAGCCCTATTCCCCAACCGGCCTGGCCAACTGATAGCCCCGGCGTCGTACCTTCAGGGTGGGGCTGGCCAGTCGTTCTAGGGCTAGCAGGCCGCCGTTGACCGCAAAGGCCAGCAGCGACACGACAATCGCACCGGCCCAAATTTTGTCATAGCGTCCGGCCTGGGCAATACCTTCAAACAGCAGCGTTCCTAGCCCTCCGGCCCCAAACTTAGCGCCAATTGTGGCAATCGCGATGGTGACAATCGCCGCAATCCGCAGGCCCGCCAGAAACACAGGCAGAATTAGCGGCACCTGAATTTGCCACCAGCGCTGCCAGGGATTCATCCCCATGCCTCGCGCCGCCTCCAGAATCGCGGGTGGAATTCCCTGTAAACCCACGACCAGACTCCGCACCAGAATCACCTGGGCATAGATCACCATCGCCCCAATCACCGACCAGGCGTTGAGGCCCAAAAACGGCACCAACAGAATGATCAAGGCCAGACTGGGCACGGTATAGAGAACCCCCAGCAGACCCAATATCGGCACGTTGAGCCAGCGGTAGCGGCTGATCAGCAGGGCCAATGGCAGAGCAACTGCGACAGCCAGAACCAGGGTGAGGCTGGTCATGGACAGGTGTTGCAGCAGCAGCTTCCAGATCAGGGCGGGGTTTTTGAGCAGGTAGTCCATGGGGAGATGGGGAGGTGGGGGGATGGGGAGATGGGGGGGTGAGGGGGTGAGGAGGTGAGGAGAAATTGATTTTTCTTTACTTCTGTGGGGTGTTTGTGGTCTCTGCTTCGCTTTGCATTCCGGATCTTAGGCAGCTTGTACGAATAAGTTGATCACCTGGATCGGTCTACTGGCTTGAACAAGGGGCTTAAGCCCCTTGCCTGCTCAGGTTATTTTTACAAGACTCCTTAAACCGTATCTCAAACAACAGATAGAACTGGGTGAACGGTCTAGCTTCTACTCAATCAGATTGTGTCTAACTGGGTTGAGCGATTTTTGTGGAGTGTTGTCCCACGGAGTAGTTTCCTGGCTTAACTTGGGGGTGCGACTGGAGCGGGGCTGCTGCTTGTGAATTAGGGGTGGGCGGCTCTAATATCTAAAGCAGTCTGATTCACTCAGTTTGATTCAATTAGTTTGATTCAATCAGTCTGATCGCCGCGTCAACCTAACTCTAAATTCCTGAATCTCAACGTGCAGTTCAACCAGTATGATCCCGGTGACTTCTACGACGAGCTGTTTTTGGCTAAGGGCCAACCCCGCCCCGAAGCAGCTCCCCTGATCGAGCGGATTAATTCGCTTTCGCCCGAAGAGCTGATGCAGCGTCATCAGGCTGCCCAGACGGCTATGTTTCGGCTGGGGGTGACGTTTAATGTCTATAGCGACAACCAGGGCACGGAGCGGATTCTGCCGTTTGATATTATTCCGCGCACCCTCTCGGTGCAGGAATGGGAGACGCTGGAGAAGGGATTGAAACAGCGGATCGAGGCGCTCAACCTGTTTCTGGCTGATATTTACAGCGAACAAAAAATCGTCAAAGACGGCGTGATTCCGGCGGAGCTGATCGAGTCGGCCAGCGGATTTTTGCGGCCCTGTATCGGCCTCAAGCCGCCCCAGAATATCTGGTGTCACATTACCGGCACCGATCTGGTGCGCGACCGGGACGGCCAGTGGTATGTGCTGGAAGACAATCTGCGCTGTCCGTCTGGGGTGTCCTATGTGCTGGAAAATCGCCGGGTGATGAAATCGACTTTTCCCCAGGTGTTCAACCGGGTGAATATCCTGCCGGTGGATGACTATCCAGGCCAGCTGCTGGAAACCCTGCTGAATCTGGCCGCCCCGGCCCTGCCGGAACCGACTGTGGTGGTATTGACGCCCGGTTTGTACAATTCCGCCTATTTCGAACATTCGTTTCTGGCCCAGCAGATGGGCGTCGAGCTGGTGGAGGGCCGCGATCTGGTGGTGCGGGACGGCTACCTGCAAATGCGGACGACGCGCGGCCTCAAGCGGGTGGATGTGATCTACCGCCGCATCGACGATGAGTTTATTGATCCGCTCACCTTCCGGCCTGATTCGATGCTGGGCGTGCCGGGGCTGATGGAGGTCTACCGGGCCGGACGGCTGGCGATTGCTAACGCGCCCGGAACTGGCGTGGCCGATGACAAGGTGATCTATGCTTACGTGCCCCAGATGATCCGCTACTACCTGGGTGAAGACCAGCTCCTGCCCAACGTGCCTACCTACGTCTGCTGGGAGCCCGACCAGCTGGAATACGTCCTGCAAAACCTGGATAAACTCGTGGTCAAGGCAGCCAGCGAATCGGGCGGCTATGGGATGCTGGTGGGTCCCCATGCCACGCCTGCCCAGCGCCAGGAGTTTGCCGAACGGCTGCGGGCTGCCCCGCGCAACTACATCGCCCAGCCTACCCTCTGCCTGTCGCGGGTGCCCACCCTGATCGACAACCAGTTTGAGGGCTGCCATGTCGATCTGCGGCCCTACATTCTCTACGGCAAGGAGATCTACATCAATCAGGGTGGCCTGACGCGGGTGGCGCTGAAGCGGGGGTCGCTGGTGGTCAACTCGTCCCAGGGCGGCGGCAGTAAGGATACCTGGATTGTGGCTGTTTGATAAAAATGCGCTCTTAGGGATACTGTCCCTGGGCAACTAGAAGCTGGCGCTCCAAAATTCGAGTCGGAGTGTTAAACATCAGCAGCTTTGCTGTAGCTCGACCGACTGGTGTATTGCCCTCAATCCTACCGTTGTTCAATCTGAAATGCTCAGTCCAAGTTTGGTTCCTAGGATGGAAGAGTTGGGCAATTTCGCCAGTTGCAGGGTCAAACGTTGCCAAGTCTGTTCCTTTGTGGCGGTTGCAGGAGAGACAGGACAATGCAAGATTATCAGCTGTTGTTTGCCCCTCGTGTTTATGGGCGATGATGTGGTCGATTTCATGGGTGTAGATGGAGAAATCCTGGTGGAGTAAGCAGTACTCGCATCGCCCCTGAGCGCGATCGCTCACCCGTTGGCGCAGCTCAGCAGGAATTTTAGCTAGTGTCATGGATTCGCAGCCATTCCCCTAGATTTCACCCTGCGCCAAATGCACGGGACTTGATCAGGATCATGAGGTGTTCAAGTTGCTCGTAGACATCAAGCTCGGCGACCTCAGCAGCGGTTAGACTGTTCTCCCGATTCTTGTCCAAGAGGATTCGCAAGCGCTCTTGAGCTTCAGGTGAAACCTTGAAGGCAATAATGTCTTGTGGAGTTGGACTGGCGACGAGGAAATCCAGAACTTCAATGTATGCTTGTGGAATTTCTTGTAAGCTGGCTGT
>JBJTUI010000292.1:0-3667 GCA_046080625.1 Elainella sp.
CGACATCGCCAGCCAGAATGGCCAGACGCTGCTGCGGGCCAGGGACAGCTACCACTCCCAGCCCCAGGATCTGCTGACCGTCACCGAACTCGATGCCAAACTCTACGGCCTGTCGATTGCCGAACTGGCCCAACAGCGCCAACAGCAGCTGCAAACCGAACTCGAAACCGCCCTGGAGGCTCGCCTGCCCGACGCCATGGCTCGCCAGATCCAGCAGGCTTTGCGGGTTCTGTTGATCACTACTGGCCTGAGTCTGGGTCTGGGTCTGCTCCAGCGGCCCATGCGCCGTCATGCCAAAACCCTGCGGGTTCAGCAGGCTCTGCATCAGGAGCTAGAAACCAACGGCATGGCTGCTGACGTGAACGCTGACCGCGAGCCCTTCAGGCAGGCTGGGCTAGACAACCGCTCCCCAGCGCCCGAGCCAGAGCCTGCGGAGCCCCAGAAGCCGCTCCAGGCTACCAACGGTCGGGATGCGGCCTTTACCTTGCCGATGGCGACCGAGCCGCCGATTCAGAACGGCAGCTCCCACCGGTTTCATTTTCTAGATACCCTCCGCAGCCGGTTCAGCCTGGAACGACGGCACAGTCTCAATGCTCTGCTGCGCTGGCTATTGCTCTGGGGACAGGTGACGATCTGGATTGTCGGGATCACCCAAATTCTGTCGATTTTTCCCCAATCCCAGGCGCTGGCGGCGCGAGTTTGGGCCACGCCCATTGCGCTGGTGCTGGTCTGGTTTGCCACAGGTGCCGTGAATCGACTGGGCGACGTGATCATCGACCGGTTCTCGCACGTGCTGGAAGAAGAGGAGTTTTTTACCTTTGAGGGCATGCAGCGCAAATGCCTGCGTCTGTCTACCGTGATGCGCGTTACCAAGGGCGTTAAGACGTTTGGAGTCTACGGGGCGGGCTGCATCTGGGCCTTGAATATTCTCGGCGTCCCCCTCGGCTCTCTGCTCACCGTTAGCGCGGCCATTGCCCTGGCGGTTTCTCTGGCCTCCCAGAATCTGATCAAAGATCTGGTCAACGGCGTGCTGATTCTGTCGGAAGACCAGTACGGCATCGGCGATTTTATTACCGTGGGAACGGTGACCGGGCTGGTAGAGAACATGAATCTGCGAATTACCCAGGTTCGCAATGCGGAAGGACGGCTGATCACGATTCCAAACAGCTTGATTGCCCAGGTGGAAAACCTGACCCGCCTCTGGTCGCGGGTTGATTTCACGGTTGAGGTTGCCTACGATGCCGATTTAAAGGAGGCCCTGGCCCTGCTCGATCAGGTGGGCCAACAGCTATACAGCGAGCCCGAATGGCAGCCGCTGCTGCTGAAGCCGCCCGAAGTGTTAGGGATTGAGCACCTCTCCCATGCCGGGGCGCAAATTCGGATCTGGCTGCAAACCCAGCCGTTACAGCAGTGGAAAGTGGGGCGCGAGTTTCGCCTGCGGGTCTGGCAGGCGCTCACCGACCATCAGATCGCCATCGGCATGCCGCAGCAGATTCTCCGCTCCGGCCCCGAGGATTTGCTGCCGGAGTTGGGCCAGACAGCCCTACCGAAAGCCACAGGGACGCATCCAAGTCCACTTTAGAGCTGAGCAGGCCCGCTTCAGGGCTAGGACACAGTAGGGCTAGGGCACAGTAACATTCACAGACGACAATCGGCGTCTACTCGGCCTCCAGGGTTGCTCGGGCGGTATGCAGCGCCTGACGATGGGCCTCTGTGACTTCCGGGTAGGCCAGATCAAGGCTGCTGAGCTTCTGGGTGATAATCTGCGAGACGGCTAGGCGCGTGAACCATTTGGCATCGGCTGGAATAATGTGCCAGGGAGCCCATTCCGTGCTGGTGTGGGTAAACAGATCTTCGTAGGCTTTCATGTAGTCGTCCCAAAACTGGCGCTCGGCCACATCGCCCGCCGAGAACTTCCAGTTTTTTTTCGGGGCGGTCGATCCGCTCCAGGAAGCGCTGCTTTTGTTCCTCTTTCGAGACATTCAGGAAAAACTTCAGCACCACGATGCCGTTGTTGACCAGATATTTCTCGAAGCTATTGATCTCCTCGAACCGCTGTCGCCAGATCGTTTTGTCCTGCTTGAGCTGGAGGGGCAGCTGCTGCCGCTGCAAAATCTCGGGATGCACCCGGACAATCAGCACTTCCTCGTAGTAAGACCGGTTGAAAATGCCGATCCTGCCCCGTTCGGGCAGGGCTTTGAACGAGCGCCAGAGATAATCGTGGTCTAGATCTTCGGCGGAGGGCGTTTTGAAGCTGTAGACCTGGCAGCCCTGGGGATTGATGCCGGTCATCACATGCTTGATGGTGTCGTCTTTGCCCGCCGCATCCATGGCCTGAAAAATCAGCAGCAGCGCATAGGTATCCTGGGCGTAGAGAATGTCCTGGTATTTGGCAATTTCTGCCACACTGGCTCGCAGCACCTCGTCCTCGTCCAGCTCTTTGCGGCTGAGGCCAGCCGTATAGCCAGGGTCAAAATCCTGGAGGCGAATCTTGGCTCCCGGTCTGGCAATAAATTTTTTCAGGTCAAGTTCGGCCAGTATCCTATGGGTCATATCAACCACCTGCCACTAGATCAAACAAAGATCAAACAAATCAATACACCAGATCAGTACACCAGACCGCTCAGTTTCAGCCACTCCCATCGGGTCAAGAGCCAATCATTATGCAACAGTTATTTGCATTAATTCACAAATCAATACAATTTGCGTAACTAGATGATTCACTTCCCAACCTCGCTGCAACAATTGGCGTGATCCCCAACACCATTTCTAAAGTTTGTCTGAGTTTTCCCCTATTTTGCAGCCAGAAAGGTTATCTCATAAAGGCATAGAGCGGCAGACTGAAGAATTATAGGCTGGGCGTGATGCTACTTCGAGACTACACTAAATTGCCTGAATCAATTTCTCTATCCAGAAAATTGTGCCAAAACTTGTGAACAGGGCTGGGCTTGCTCCTCAGCAGAGGAACGGCTAGGTGCTGCGGCAAAAACAGCAGCCTGTCGGGAGTGGGAGTTTGGCCTAGGTGAATCCTCATGAGACAACAGCGCCCATCTGGTCCACCTATTCTGGCCTGCCTATTTCTGCCCCCGCAATGCTGCTTTCCTGGCCCTCGTCAACAGTTCTGTTCCAGCGGTGCTGCCTCACAGGACAATAATCGTGCTCCTGCCGGGGTGCGATACGCCCAAGAAAACGGCAGCACTGAGGCCCAACTGGGTTCCTAACCAGAGCCCAACTACAGCTGGATGTTTGCGCTCACACTCAACCCAACCAGGAGAATCATGAAGATAGGTGTCATAAAAGAAATTGAAGTGGGTGAACGGCGAGTAGCGCTGATCCCCGATGCGGTAGGCCGCTTGGTTAAGCAGGGGTTTGAGGTCTGGGTCGAGTCGGGAGCTGGCGAAGCCGCCTTTTTTGACGATGCGGCCTATGTCGCGGCTGGTGCAGTTATTGGGGCCGATGCTCCCCAGGTCTGTGCCGAGGTCGATCTGCTGCTGAAGGTCAAACCACCCCAACAGCGCGAAGACGGCCAGCACGAGGTGAATCTGCTGCGCGAGGGCAGCACCCTGATTGGCTTCCTCGATCCGTTGAGCAACCCAACGCTGGTCGCCAAACTGGCCGAACGCCGCGTCACCGCCTTTAGCATGGAGCTGATTCCCCGGATCAGTCG
>JBJTUI010000293.1:0-4203 GCA_046080625.1 Elainella sp.
CCGCTATATTCGTGAGCAAGAAGCATCTGACCAAAGTGGACGGTTTTAATTAACCCACAGATACCTTCAGCGAAAGCCATCCGCCCTTGGGGCGGTCACATTCATCAAGCCACCAGCTTCGCTGGGGGTGTCTGACTGTGAACCCCAACGTTACCCATCCTGTGGTTTTCGTACCGCGTCACATGGCGATCGAATGGCTCAATCCCTCCATCAACTGGCCGTATACTCAGCAGTTCTTGCTTGAAAAATAAGAATTCGACAAAGCCAGAACAGACCTATTCATCCCCCCAGTTCAGGGCAGCATCCGATCTGACCTTACCCAGATAAACGCTTTTGTGGGTTTTGCCATACCAGTAGCGCAGGTAGCGATAGGGACCGTAACCGTTGATATATTTGTCCTCAAAGCTTCCTCTGCCGCCGCGAATTCCTTTCGGTCGCATGAGCTGCTTGGCCGGTATGTCTTGCTCTTCTGCCTGATTCAAGGCTTCCAAAATTGAAATCAGCTCCGAGCGTTCGGCAACAGAGAGCTGGGCAGCCTGAAGTGCGAGGGTCTGCAAGTCTGGGGGGGGAGTGGATTTCGGCATTGTTAGGGTACAGTAAAACAGAGTTTTTAGGGTATGGCGGTCTTTAAGTAGACCCTAAGCACTGGAAAACAGACAGCTGGGGGTTCGCGCTGGAATCTGTGGCCAATTCGTTTGGGTATTCTCTGATTTGTCCTCTGGATGGTAGTTGGCAGGAATACTATTGTTCTGGTTTGACTGATGGGAACAGACTGATCCAGTTTGAGATAGATTGTTCTGCTCTATATCTGGGGGTGGATCAAAGGGCGATTCTTCTGGGATTTTGGCAACTGTTTGATTTGTACCGGGTAGCTGAGAGGGACAGCACTGTTCTGAAGTTTTGATCTGATCCCGCTGTTGCCACTGGGTAAAAACCAGTTGGCGATGATCCTTAGGAGGACGGTATTGATAAACTCGCGGCCCGCCTCTGCGACCGTCAGCAGCCTGATCGCGTCGAATGCAGGTCAGCTTTAGGCCCAATCGACTGAGTAAGGCCTGAAGGATCTCGATTGGCGTCATCCGGTCTGAAAGGGTCAGGTTAAACAGGGTCTTCAGGTCACGGTGATACTGAATGCTATAGCTGGTCAGCTGCTGTACATCCCCGTCACTGGCCCGAATTTCCCGATCGGGATTGAGGAATTCTAGAACGCCCAGCCGCTTTAAAGCCTCGACCTGAGCTGTTAGCAAGCGCACGTCTTGAAGCGCCAGTTTGCCGTCTCCCCGCTCCAGATGGCCCTGCCATTCCTGGTAGTCTCGCAGCCGTACCAGGGCCGGATCGTGGGTCAGGTAGTAGTGGATCTGGAGCTGCTGAAACCAGCCCTGGTCATCCTGGAGCTTCAGCTCGGGCGTCACAGCAATGGCATAGCGCTGCTGGAGTTCATACTTTTGGAGTAAACATTGCTCTTCCCAGGTTTTGCTGCGTTGTTCCCTGATCTGGGTGTAATTAAATGCGGGCAGCTCGGCAGCTTCAGAAACGGCCAGCGCTTCCTGGATCTGCTGCTGCTGTCTGGCTTCAGCGATTCCGGCCAGCACCTGTTCGGTCTGCTGGCGGGGGTGATGCTGGTCTAGAAACTCGTAGCCCGGAATTTCTAACACACCCTGGGTTAGCGTTTGGCAGAGTTCGGCGGCGGTGATCGGGCCTGGTTCTCTGGTGTCTGGGCCGATTGATTCGTCGCTGAGTTGGTGAGTCAGGAAGGGCTTGAGGTCGGCAGTGATCCAGGTGATGGGATGCTGTTCCTCTGCCAGATTTTGGGCTAGCTGCTGTCGAAAGTCCCAGAGCGATAGATTGACTCGCGCAGCCATTTTGGCCCAGGTGCGCAGTGTAATCGGGTCGGTTTGTCGGTCAATATCAAAATCGATGGTCTTGAGCAGGGCAATATTGGCCTTGACCAGCCGCGTGGTGCAACTGATTACGTCCCGGTAGTTGGGGCTGCCGTTGCCAATCTTACCCGGCCCGAAGGGAGCTGCCCAAATGTAGCGAGGGACGGGATCTCGGACTCGCGCTAGAGCCTGCCTGGCCTCGGCGTCAGCTACTGCACCCTGAAAGATGCCGAATACGGCCTTGAAATGATTGGAGATATCAATGCTAACGCCCGTGCCCAGGGTGGGGGTAGCAAGCACGATATCGTAGTGAACAATCCGGTGGTTTAACTGATCGACAATTCTGTAGGCCTCGTGGTCTGGGTCGGCGACGGTTTCGGAGTCGATTCGGAGAATGCGCTTGTCGGGACAGCGCAGCCGCAGGTAGCGTTCCAGGTTCTTAGAGCTCCAGCGGCCTTTGGCTTTCTGGGAATCCAGCGCCAGAAACACCGCACCCGTGGCGGCAATTTCGCAGAGGCGAGCTACCGTCGGAGCCGGGTTGGCTGTCTGATAGAGGTAGGCGGGCCAGGTTTGGGGAGACTGCCATTGGTTCACCACCAGCCAGGGCGTGAGGGGCTGGGGCGTCAGGCCGGTCAAATAGTCGAGGCTGACATCCGACAGGTCGGCATCCTGGGCAATTACCAGACCGTTGCTGCTCAAGACGACTTGCACCAGTTCCCGTAGGCAGGTGAGAATTTTGACGCGCTGTTCATAGCAGGTGAGGGAG
Organism: Elainella sp.; assembly: GCA_046080625.1. Lineage (GTDB taxonomy): Bacteria > Cyanobacteriota > Cyanobacteriia > Elainellales > Elainellaceae > Elainella. The sequence goes on from JBJTUI010000293.1 coordinate 2,647, forward strand.
TTCAGCCCGTGCCAGAGGACCTGCTCCACCTCATCGAAAATCACAATCGCCCCCTGCCAGGTCTGGGGGTCAAACTGGGCCTGGGAGTGGGGATGCAGCGAATCAATGCAAAGCCCATAGCTCTGGTGCGGCTGGTGCAGATCCTGACGGGCTAGGGACTCGATCCAGGGAATCCCCAAACTGCTGCAAATAGCGCGTCCGAGCTGAATCCGGTGGCTAATCACCAGCACCCGGCGGCCCTGCTGTAATGCCTGTTGAATCAAAGGCTGTAGAGCCGTGGTTTTGCCCGTGCCTTTCGGACTTTTGATCGCCACCAGCCCGGTTGCGGGATAGGCCAGCGCACCGAGGTAGGGTTGGTTGAGGCGGAGTCCCACCGGATAGGTCAGGCTCCAAACCTGTTGTACCTGCCAGAGCTTCAGGGGCAAGGCTCTGGTCAAGAGTCGCTCCACGGCAGCCGCCCCCTGGGCTACGCCAAAATCATCGATGCCTTTTTGCGGTCCCGGCAGGCTGGCCACAGCGACCGAGCAGCCCGCAGCTTGCAGCAATAGCCCCAGTTTGGCGATGGCAATTCGCAGCTGCTGGGCGGCGGTGGGGCGCGGCTCGTAATCAAAACAAACGGTAATCTGGCGCTCTGGTGTAGCAAACACAGCCAGATCAGGAATCAGGCCCGTCTCTTTGCGGTAGCCGCTGAAAATTCCCGGTAACGCAATCGCCGCATAGCCCAGGGACAGCAGATGGCCCGCCTTTTTCTCGCCTTCGGTTAACACAATTGGGATCTGCTCCTGCCAGACCCAGCGCCAGAATTCGGCAGACGAGCCGGAGGTTGGGCCAGACTGACTCGCCGCAGCGGGCAGGGGCTTACTGGAGCGAGCCGCAACCCTGGCCCAAATCCGGTTGGGCAGACGCAGCAGAACCAATCGACTGGAGCCCTTGCCCAAACTGGGGCTGAGGTATTTGGCGGGTTTATTTTTGCTGCGGTCGAGGATGGGGGTGTCGGCGTCGGGTTTGAAGCGGCCCCAGGCCATGTCCATCCAGGTTAAAGGATCAATACCGCTGACCCACCAGCCGCGCAGGGTTGGTCGGGGCTGGCCAAATCGAGTCACCTGCCAGTTGAGCCGTTCGGCAATCGGAAATAGACTTGCGGCGTGGGGCTGGCTGGCCGTATCGACCAGGGTTTCCACATTCAGATCGATCAAATCAGCATCAACCCCGCTCGCCAACCATTCCTGGCGGTGGTCGGCGGCTAGCAAACTGGCAAACGGGATGGGCTGGCGGTCAATTACGTCCAACATTGGCCTGGTCTAAGATTGCCCCTAGAGCTAATTCCGGCGACGCATCCCTGGCGATAGGAAAAGCGACCTGAAATGGCCCAGGCGGAATAATGTCTTCTGGTTATAGCAGGCGGGCCAAACCCCACTGGGGCAGAAAATCACCCGGTTTGTAATCAAAGTGATTACAGAGATTTGTAATCAAAATTTGCTGAACCCGGAATTTATCAGGCTTTTAGCCAGCATTTGGGGGGCAGGGTCTAGAAAGTTTTGGGATGCCCCTCTCGAA
>JBJTUI010000294.1:0-2656 GCA_046080625.1 Elainella sp.
TTTGCCGCCCTGTTCCAACAACCGGAAAATGAATTGGAACTGATCTTTAAGGGCGACTTCAGTTATAGCGCTCTTAGTCTTGCCTTTGAGAAACTCAAAACTGAGAGGCCAGAGTTAGATCTGGAACTCAAAGGCATTGAACAACGGGGCAACCTGTGGGTAGTTCGAGTTACCAGTAGTAACCCAACGATTGAAGGGCAGCTAGAGCAACAGATCAGCGAAGTCTACCAGACCGCGACAAACAGTGACAGCTTAGAAACCACCATTAAAGACTCAATCTACCGCGATTACGAAGATATCAAGCAGCGCCTGGTTGATAGCCAACAGCAGGTCAGACAATGGGCCGGGATCGCTGAAAGTCAAGCAGAAACCCTGAAACAACTGAGCAAGCAAACTTTTGGCACCAACTTTTACATTGAAGGAAGCAATATCACCAACCTGACCGGTCAGGGGCAAATCGAGTATACCGAAGCGGCTGGGCAGATTCGTTCATTGGTGACTCAGAGTGGAACAGAGACTCAGGTTTTCCAGCAGGTCTTGTCTCAGTTGCAAGATATTGCAACAACTCCACAAATGCAGACAGAACTGATTCAGCAAATCCTTTTAAAGGAAGCCCAGAACGATCCTGCCTTTAGACGCTTTCTCTTGCAGCAGCAACAGCAAATCCTGACGGCCTTACCAGCAGGCACGATCGCTTCAGCCATTCAAGATGCGATCTTACAGCTCTCAATTCGCTCATTTTGAAACGAGTTTTTGAAATTCCTACGGCAGAATATGGAGTCTAGCCTTCAAGAAAGTCGTTTACCGTCATTCGCGCTTCAACCCCCTTGGGTGCCAGCATTCCAGCATTAATCGGCACGAGACTTGCCCCCTCACTACGGGATCAGGTGGGGAGTAGTGTCGAGCCAAACCAGCGTTGATAGGAGGCCCTGGCATCAGGGTCTTTGACTAAGGGTAAGGTGTCACCAGAACGGAAAATGTAGATAATCTACTCCCGTTCACCCTGCAGGGTGCTCAAGCTGCGGCTGGCCACGTCTGCGCTCAAGCCCCAAAACAGCAGGACCAGATAGTCAGGCATGGGCCGGGCGCCGAAGGTCTCGCCCTTCTCGATATAGAGGGTATTGAGACCCACCAGGGTGAGGCCGGTCAGTAGCACCAGATAGAGGGTGGGCCGCACAAACCAAAAGGTGGTTTCCGCCCGCACCAGGTCGGTCACCCCGGCCAGGGAGACCAGAAATTGTTGCAGTTGCTCTGTCCAGGTTAGGGGGGTGGTCGCTTCAACCTCAGCAACCCCACGGCGAGCACTTTTACTCAGATTGACGGAGGCTCCCCTCAGGGCGGACTCCAATTCCTCCAGATCCTCAGCGGCTGCGCCTCGAGGCCGGGCACTGGCGGCCTCCAGGATTTGATCCAGGGCGGCCTTGGCCTGGTCATCCTGCCCCTGGGCAATCAGATCACGGGCTGACTGCAGTTGCTCAAACAGGTCCTCTGGGGTGATGGGTTGATTGCGTTTTTGTCTTTCGTACAGCTGATCCTCCATGGCCCGCAGTTGCTTGAGCACCAGTCGCCGACTCTGGATCAGGGTCACCTGGGTATCGACGGCTTCTAGCTGATTGCGATAGACCCGTTGGCGGGTTTCCGCCACCATCGGCAGCAGGATTTTGCGATCGCCAGGATGGGCTTCTCGAATATCAGCTTCCAGTTGGTAAACCTTTTTGCGGGCCTGGGCTTGAGGGCCACCCTGTTCTTGCATGTATTTGAACAGTCTGCCCAACAGCACACCCAGCAGCAGGACCACGATCGGCAGCAGCGGGCCACAGCGCACACTTAAATTGACCGGCAGCACCAGGCGGTTACTCTGGTGGGCCTGGGTGAGGTAAATGGCGCCAGCATACTGCTCCGGCGGCATGGCGAAGCGGTCCAGTTTCAGCGGGATGCCGCTGATTTGCTGGGCTGGCAGCGACAGTTTCTGGTTGGGAAGCGATAGGGCCTGATTGGGCAGGGGATATTGGGTCAGATTACCCTGTACAACTACGGCTGAATTGAGAATGGTGGCAGGTTGGGAGGCCGGATTATCAAATTTCAGTTCCAGTTGATTGAGCCGGGCACTGGCCGGCAGGAAGACATTGGCCAACAGGCAATCTAACCCCCAGCTACAGTTCACCAGCCGCAGTTGGATTTGTTCGGTTCCCTTCAAGGGGGTGATGGGCGGTTGGGGTTGATCTCTGGGTACCGTTGCCGATTGGGATGTCGGTGGGTTCTCTGGCTCTGCCGGATTCTGTGGATCCGCCTGAGCCAGGGCTACACCCTGACTGATTAGCAAGGGCAGGAAAGTGGTGATTAACAGTCGTTTCATGGGGATAGCTTTTCGTATATATCTGGTTTCACTTGCATCAGCCATAGTCTCCTGCCTCCTAACTGTAATGACACGGTACCCATTCACAGGAGCATGGCACTGGGTTGCTTTCCCCAACACCGCATTTTTGCCCACCTCAGAGGCCCGTTCGTAAGATTACCGGCTCCCAGGGTGTCATAAAACCCCTCCGCAAAGGCGATCGCTGCATCATCCAGCACCGGTTGACTCATGCCGATCACATAGTTGAGGTATTGCCCCAGTTGATCTGCCAGATTTTCGGAATCACAGGCATTCAGCACA
>JBJTUI010000295.1:0-12946 GCA_046080625.1 Elainella sp.
CTGATGCGGAATCGGTCCGGGAAAGGCCACCTTCGCCTGGAATTGCCCGTCCCATCGGCGATTACCGGCTTTGGGATGGCGCAGCGCCGGCACCTGGCTGAAAGTCCGCGATCGCTCAAGAACCAAAGGCACTTTTACAGCTTGAATCCAGGGGCGCTTGGAACGCCCATTTAAATCCAGGGGCAGATCTTCTGGGCAAGAGCGACCATCAGCGATTACAACTGGCGGAGTGTTCAGTGAGTCGCTGGACCACTCGACCACAAGCCAGCGTTCCAAGCCCAGAATCCGCCGATCCAATCGAGGGAAGATCTGGGCAATCCGGCGTCCAATCTGGCGTTTGACTAGATTCTGAGCCAGGATAACCCGTTTCTGCTCCAGATTTCTAGAATCGCAATCTAGCTGCTCACAGCTAAGGCTGTAGAGCTGCTCTAGCTGCGAGGTTAGAGATTCTGGGGCCTTAACCTGCTGCTGGAACTGGGCGATCAAACCGGGGAATTGTTCAATTAGCTCATTGATAGAAGCTTGGGGAATATTTTGCATGGTTTTTCAGTTGAATAGGTTTGCATGAATGAACGAGCGCTTGTAGAAAATCTGGGATAGGCTAGATTAGTAGTTGACGAGATTCATTCCAAGCTTTGCTCGCTGGGTTTCATTCAACAGAATGTAAATGCCATAGTGATCGCGGATCAGCAGCAGCAGACAGCCCAGCAGCGCTTGAGCGGGCGTGGCGTTGCGGCTGTAGTAGTCTTCAAACAGTGCGAACCAGTCACCCGACCCGTTTTGTGCAGGTCGTAGCTCGATTTCTACAAGATCTGTTGTTGGATCACTCAGGCTGGCCTGGTGAAACGCAGCCCAAATCGCTTCTTTGAGGCTGTCGTAAGACGGTGCTTCGCTCAATAGCGTCCAGCCAGAATCCGTATCCTACGTTTTTTGCTGGACGATGTATTCCTGGTTCAGCTCGACAATTCGCATAGGCAGATTGCCAGATTCATTCTCCGGCAAATAAAGGATTTCTCTCATGGTTGCTCCTTGTAAGATTGAATGTGGGTTAGGGCAACTTTGCACTGAGTTTTGTCAAAGCAGCCAAAATGCGCTGATTGAGGCGGTAGTCCCATTGCTTCAGCCAGCCAGCGATAGGCTTGCGAGCGCGACTGTCTGCCAGAACGCCAGAGCTGGTCGAATTGCTGGTGACACAGCGAGCGTAATTGCCGCAGCTCCGGGTCGGCAAGAGAGCCAAGCGGAACGATGGTGCCAGGGTGACAGCCCACGCGGCTATCGCAGTCGGGAAAGCGAACGCAGAGATAGAGCCAGCCCGACTGCTCTGGATAAAGTACATGGCGGGCAACCAGCGCAATCTGGCTGCCGCAGAACGGGCAGATCTGAGCCATCTGTTTTCAAATTAGTGTGGATTGGCCAAGGCGCTATCGCTCAGTCTGGACGATTCCCTAAACCGTCTAGACTGAGCAATGCCATGTTAATGGGGTAGTTCGGCTACCGCAGGCTGTTGAGCTTGAAGTGTAATAAATCAAACTTAATCTGACAGTAGTAAGTTAGCGGACACTGACAAAGGGTGTCAGATTTATCTTGCTTGTTGGCGATGACTCTCCGTATTCTCCCTCGTTCTTTGTTTCCTGCTCTATCTTATCCTCATACTGTCGCTCTAACATCTTCGCCTCCACAATCTGTTTGCTGTCGAGAAACGTCTGCATGGGCGTTTTGCCATAGCAATAGCGCCCTGAATGAGGCCGAGTGCAGTTGTACGAATCGACCCACTCATCCACGTCCTGCTGGAGTTGCTCAATACTGCTGTAGATCTTCTTGCGAAACGCGATCTGGTAAAACTCCTCTCCAATCGTCCTATGGAACCTCTCACAAATGCCATTGGTCTGAGGCGACTTCACCTTGGTGCGGGTGTGGTCGATGTCCTCAATAGCCAAGTACAACTGGTACTCATGGTGGGCTACGTTACCGCAGTATTCCGAGCCTCGATCTGTCAGTATCCGCAGCAAAGGAACATCCTGCGACTCAAAAAATGGCAGCACCCGGTCATTGAGTAAGTCGGCTGCATTCAAGGCGGTTTTGCTCTGGTAGAGCTTCACCATTGCCACACGAGAGTAGGTGTCGATGAAGGTCTGTTGATAGATGCGTCCGACTCCTTTCAGGGTGCCAACGTAGTAGGTGTCTTGCGACCCCAGATAGCCAGGGTGTTCTGTCTCGATCTCGCCGTGGGCTTCTTTGTCCTGCTTGGCCTTTTCCAGCGCTTTAAGCTGAGCCTCTGTGAAAATCAGGTTGTCTTGAGCGGCTTTGGCTTCTAGGGCTTTGAGCCGTTTTTGAAAGGTTTCCAGGTCATGGCGCAACCAGATGGAACGGACGCCACCGGGCGAAACCAGGATGCCCTGTTTCTTCAACTCATTGGAAACCCGAACCTGTCCGTGAGCGGGTTGTTCAATGGCCGAGTCTACAACCGCTTGTTCAATGTGGGCTTCCACGCGGTTCTTGATGCAAGGCTTCTTGCGGCTGATTTCCTGAAGTGCCGTTTCGCCCCCAGTGTCGTAGAGTTGTTTGAAGCGGTAGAAGCTGTCGCGGGAGACGCCCATGACCTTGCAAGCTTGTGAGACGTTGCCCAGCATCTTGGCCAGCTTCAGGACGCCCAGTTTGTTTTGGATGATCTTGTCTTGTGTGTTCATTGTGACACCTCTGCTCTAAAGTAAGTTTACCAGAAGTGTCAGATTAAGTCTTGGCTATTAAAACTGAAGGTGGAAGACCAGACGTTTTTTCTACTCTCACCTCCTCATCCCCTCACCTCCTCATCCCCTCACCTCCTCACTCCCCTCACCTCCCCCACTCCCTCTCACGAAACCACCACCGGCTCCTGCCCCGGACTGGGTGGAGGCGAGGGCGGCGCGGCCATGAGGGGTTTTTCGCGGAACCAGGGGAGTCTGCCGTAGAGGGAATCGCTGTAGAGCACGACCAGGAAGACGAGACCCTGGAAGACGAGAACGGTGGCGTCGGGGAGGCCGTGGGTGCGCTGGAGGCTGCCGCCGCTGGCCAGGATGCCGCCGACTAGGAGCGCCATCACAATTGCGGCCAGGGGATTGTGGCGGGCGGCGAAGGCGACCAGGATGCCGCCGTAGCCATAGCCGACGTTGAGCGATTCGTTGACGCTGCCCTGCACGGCTGCCACCTCAACCATGCCCGCCAGACCGGCGCAGGAGCCTGCCAGGAAGCAGACAATCAGGGTGAGGTGGCCTACGGGCAGTCCGGCGATTCGGGCGGCGCGGATATTTCCTCCGGCGGTGCGGGCGGCGAACCCAAAGGTGGTGCGCTGGATCAGCAGGTAGGCGATGATGCAGGCGATCAGGCCGTAGACTAAACCCCAATGCACCCTTGTGCCGGGAATCGTGCCCAGCATGTTGGCTGCCGCCAGCGGAAAGGTGGAGGGCTTATTGAGCGAACTGGGGTCGCGCATCGGGCCGCCGACCAGATGGTTCATTAGGGCGATGGCGATGTAGTTGAGCAGCAGGCTGCTGATGGTTTCGTTCACGGCCCGGTAGTGACGCAGGGCTCCGGCAAAACCGATCCAGATGCCACCCGCGATCATGCCCGCCAGGGCCATGGCAATCTGCACCAGCAGCGGCGGCAGGGCCGTGCCAATCGCTAGCCCAATCGAAACAGCGGCCAGACCTCCCATCACCAGCGCCCCTTCGTTGCCGATAATCACCAGCCCCAGACGGGCGGGCAGGGCGGTGCAGAGGGCGCTCAGCATCAGCGGGGCGGCCCGGATCAGCGTATTCTGGAAGGTGCTCCATTTGCCAAAGGCCGATTTCCAGATCGAGGCATAGACGGCGAAGGGATTGGCACCGGCCAGGGCACAGAACAGGCCAAACAGGATCAGCCCCACCAGGATGGCCCCAAACGGAATCAGCGTTGATTCGAGAGTTTTACGCCAGGACATAGGACGGTAAAAAGTCAAAGAGTGGTTTGAGGATTGCGCTTTGCCCAAGGCTGGGCTGCTCTATGGCCACTGGCCGAACATTACAGCTGGCCGAACGTTACACTGGCCGAACGTTACACTGGCCGAGCATTACAGCTGGCCGAACAGTAACAGCTGGCCGAACGGTAATCAGGCAGCAACCAGGCAGCCCCACCCGATCTAGCTACCGACCGAACCCAACACGCCTTCTACCAGGTAGTTCATGCTCTCTAGCTTGGGGTCGAGCTGTTTGAGTTCCTGGTTGGCGGCCACCACCACGTTGCCTTTGTTGTCCTTGATCTCGCCCTTATAGATCACCAGGCTGCCGGCGATCAATCCGGCCTTGGCCGCGTCGGCTTTCTGTTTGGTCTCGCTGCTGACGGCGCTGCCGTAGTCCGAGAGTTTACAGAATCCGTCCTTGAGGCCGCCCCTGAGCAGGTGGGGGATGGTGCCCGCCGTCAGGGTTTTGCCCGCCTTAGCGTCTTCAGCAAGTTTAGCGTAGAGCGATTCCCAGTTCCATTCGGCCCCGGTCAGGTAGCCCTTGGGAGCCAGCGCCGCCTGGTTGGCGTGGTAGCCGGTGCAGAAGATGCTGCGCTTTTCCGCCGTTTCCATCACGACCTTGGGGCTGTCCACGTGGCAGGTGACGACATCGATGCCCTGATCGACCATACTGTTGGTCGCTTCGGCTTCCTTGATCGGCTCGGCCCAGTTGCCGGTAAATACCACCTGGGTGGTGGCGGTGGGCTTGACGCTGCGGGCTCCCAAGGTGTAGCTGTTGATGTTCCGCAGCACCTGGGGAATCGGTTTGGCGGCGATGAAGCCCAGCTTGCCGGTCTTGGAGGTCATAGCTGCGACAATTCCAGCCACATATTGGGCCTCGTCGATATAGCCATAGTAGCTGCCGACGTTTTTGGGGTGGACGCCTTCTTTGTACAAACCGCCGCAGTGGAAAAACTGCACGTCTGGATATTCAGCCGCAATCTTGAGAATATGGGGGTCAAAATAGCCAAATGAAGTGGGAAACAGCACTTTCGCTCCGTCGCTGTCGATCATGCTGCGCATCGACTCGGCGACCGCCGTGGTTTCCGGCACGTTGGCTTCTTCCACCAGCTTCACCCAGGAAAACTTGGACGCAACTTGGGCTGCGCCTTCGGCATGGGCCTGGTTATAGCCGTAGTCGTCTTTCGGCCCCACGTAGATGAAGCCCATGGTCAGGGGCTGATCACCACCGCCCGCATCGGTTGCCGAACCCCCTGAAGCGGCACAGGCATTGAGCTTGAGGGATGCTCCAAATGCAGCTGTGGCCAGCAGACCGCGAATTACCTGACGACGAGAGAACTGTGGCTTCATGCTCACTGGCTTAATGCTCACTGCGGTGCCTCCAGAAGAACTTGAGATGAATGGTTGGAATCGATACGAACATCAATACGAGTAGACAGTTAAAGATAAACAATTAAGGACAAACAATCGAACTACAGCTGAACCACAGGTGAATCATCGCGATTGAACTCAGCCGGTTAGTACAATGAACGATACAACTGGATAACTTGCGGTATTTTAGATAACTTTTTCCTAAAATAAATTGAGTTAATCTTCGCCAAGCAATATTTTATTGCAATTCTTCATCAACCGAAAACTGCTAAAGCCTAGACAGGATGCGGACTTCGCGGAATTATCCTGTAGCATTCCCAGGACAGATGGATTCAATCATGGCCTGAAACAGGCGGACGGGGGGTAGGGCCATTCTAACCCTGACCAGACGGTAAAAATCAGACTGTGAGCAGGGGGCGACTGCCCAGTTCTTGGCCAGCTCTTGGCCGGTTTTTAGCCAGCGCTTGATGGGCGCAAGGCGGGCCAGAACCGATGGGAGAACTGAAGGCAGTCGAAGCCTGCTGGGAACACACGCTGCCAAGCAGCATAGCCAAATCGAGATGCGACCAAACTAAGTGCGACCGAACTTAAGATTGAAAGCAGCTTACCAGAGCTGCATCGGGGCTGGGGTGGTTTGAGGTGTGAAAAAGGTATGGAAAAAGGTTCGAAAATTTCCGAACGAACTAGGGGGCGAACCGACGAGACTGGGACTGCTCCCGCGAGAAACTGTTATCTAGGTAACAAAGAGCCGCCGAATCAGGCTATAGGATACTAGTCTGTAGTACTCTGCAAGCCCCGCCAAGGGTGCGGCCTAGCTTGATTTCAGCGACGCTAACCGGGGGATGCGGTGGTACAGCCACGTGGAGCAGTCCCGATTCAGAGTTTTCCTTGAGAGCCTTGATCGAACAAGCTTGATTTTCAAAGTCTTGACAGCCAAAGTCTTGACAGCCAACCCTCCCGATCTCCCTGACAGGCGCTTCTAGAACCAATCCCCTCGATAGCAAGGCAGGCCGATGAATTCCCAGGAAGCTCTCGCGATCATTGAATCCACCCTGAGCAGCCGCTTGAGCCGCCTTCAGAAAACGGTTTTCCTGCACGCCTGGGAAGACTTTTCCTACCCGGAAATCGCCGATCGCTGTGGCTACGAGCTGGGCTACATTAAACAGACGGGCTCCCAGCTCTGGCAGATGCTGTCCCAGGCCTTTAACGAAAAAGTCACCAAGCAGAACGTACAGCATATCCTCCAGCAGGCCGCCCTGCGGGATCGGGAACAGGACGCGGCTCCGGCTCCGGCCTCTGGGCCAATCTGCGACTGGGGTGGCGCGACCGATGCCCAGACCTTCTGGGGCCGCAAGGCGGAACTGACGCTGCTAGAACAGTGGGTGCAGGGCATGGAACCCCCGTCGCCCGAAGCTGCCGACGCCTTTGCCGAACTGCATCCCCGCTGTCGTCTGATCGGCCTGTTTGGCATGGGGGGAATTGGCAAAACCTCCCTGTCGGTGCGGCTGGCCAAGCAGCTAATTCACCCGACGCCGGATCAGCGGCTGGTCCCGAGTTTTAGCCAGCCCTTCAGCCATCTGATCTGGCGCTCCCTGCGCAATGCACCCCCTCTGGAAGATCTGCTCACCGATCTGATCCAGTTTCTCTCGAACCAGCAGCTCACCCTCTCCGCGTCGCTGGATGGCCAGATTCGCCAGCTGTTGGCCTGTTTGCGCCAGCGCCGCTGTCTGATTATTCTCGACAACGCCGAGACAATTTTGCAGCAGGGCGACTGCGAGGGCGGCTACCTGCCGGGCTACGAGGGCTATGGCCAGCTCTGGCACTGGATCGGGGAGGCCGACCACCAGAGTATGCTGATCCTGACTAGCCGGGAGCGGCCCAGGGAAATCGCCGCCATGGCCGGAGCCGCCTCGACGGTGCGGATGCTGCATCTGACGGGACTCTCACCCGATCTGGGCCAGAAGATTTTCAAGCACAAGGGCGAGTTCAGTGGCTCAGAACAGTCCTGGCAGATTCTGGTAGACCACTATGCGGGCAATCCTTTGGCCCTGAAGATGGTGGCCGCCGTGATCCAGGATTTGTTTAACGGCGAAATCAGCGAGTTCCTGGAATGTTTGCAGGCGGGCACCTCGGTGTTTGGCGGCATCCAGGATCTGCTGGCCCAGCAGTTTCAGCGGCTCTCGCCCCTAGAGCAGCAGGTGATGTTCTGGCTGGCGATTGTGCGGCGGCCCATTTCCCTCTCGGAGCTGCGCAGCCAGGTCTACCCGCCCGTGCCGCTGGCCCAGTTTCTGGAAGCCCTCACCGCCGTAGAGCGGCGCTCTCTGCTCGACAAGGTGCCGCCCCTGCCGCCCGAACGCACCCAGGTTTGCTTCACGCTCCAGCCCGTAGTAATGGAATATGTGACGGAGCGCTTGCTCCAGCAGATCTGCCAGGAAGTTGCCGGTCTGGCCACGGGCTCTTTAAGGGGGGCCGGGACGGGCTGGTCGGCGCTGGTCAGCTATGCCCTGATCCAGGCCGACGCGCCCGACTACATCCGCGAAACCCAGATGCGGCTGATCCTGCAGCCCGTCACCGAGCGGCTGCTGAAGCAAACCGACCAGGGGCAGCTAGTGGCCAACCTGCAAACCGCGCTGCAAATTCTGCAACGACAGTTGCCCTACCGGGTCGGCTATGCGGCGGGCAATCTGGTGAATTTGCTCTGCCAGCTGGGCGTCGATTTAAGCGGCTGGGATTTCTCGGGCCTGCCGCTCTGGCATGCCTACCTGAAGGGCGTGCCGCTGCACCAGGTGAACCTGAGCCGGGCCGATTTGAGCAAAACCCTGTTCACCGAGATCTTCAGCCAGGTGCTAACCGTGGCCTTTAGCCCCGACGCCAAATGGCTGGCTACGGGCGATGTCAACCACGAGATTCGCCTCTGGCAGGTGGCTGACGGCAAACAGCTCTGGAGCTGCCGGGTCGATCCGGGCTGGGTCTGGGCTGTGGCTTTTAGTCCTGACGGCAAGTGGCTGGCCAGCTGCGCCAATCGTACGGTCAACCTCTGGCAGGTGGCCACGGGCGAACTGGCCCAATCCTTCAGTGGCTACCGCGACCGGGTGTTTTCCGTCGCCTTTAGCCCCGACAGTCAGCTGCTGGCCACCGGCAGCGAAGACCATCTGGTGCGGGTCTGGGAGATTCGCTCTGGGCAACTGCTGCACCAGCTCAGCGGTCATCGGGATGAGGTGCGCTCGGTGGCTTTTTGTCCAAATCGGCTCGACGGCAGCCACTGGCAGCTGGTCAGCGGCAGCTACGATGGCGACCTGCGCCTCTGGGCGATTGGTTCCCAAACTCGGGAGCTGCGGGTTTGGCAGGCCCACCCCGACTGGATCTGGTCGGTTGCCTTCAGTCCGGACGGCGCGACTCTGGCCAGCGCCGGGAACGACGGGGATCTGAAGCTCTGGCAGGTCGAAACCGGGATCTGTCTGCGCAGCCTCTCCCACCCCCAGCCCGTGCGGGCATTGGCCTTCAGCCCGGATGGCCGCACCCTGGCCAGCGGCAGCACCGACCATCTGCTGCGGTTGTGGGACTACCAGACGGGCGACTGTTTGCGGGTGTTGACCGGCCACAAGAGCTGGATCTCGGCATTGGCCTTTAGCCCCGAACAGGGACTCCTGGCCAGCGGCAGCGAAGACCAGTCGGTGATTCTGTGGGACGGGCGGCGGGGGCTCTGTCTCAAAACCCTGCGCGGCTACAGTAATGGCGTCTGGTCTGTGGCCTTTGACCCCAGCGGAACACAGCTGGCCAGCGGCAGCCAGGATCGGCTGATTCGCCTCTGGGACTGGCAGACCGGTCAGGTTGTGGGGGCGCTGGTTGGCCATACTAACTGGGTCTGGTCTGTGGCGTTTTGCCCGACTGCGCCCCTGCTGGCCAGCGGCAGTGAAGACCAGACGATTCGGCTCTGGGATACGCGCCGCCTCAGCCTCAGCCAGACCCTGAGCGGCCATCGGGATGCCGTGCTGGCGGTGCTGTTTTCGCCCGACGGCCAGCGGCTAATCAGCGGCAGCCTGGACAGCACGATTAAACTCTGGGACGTGGAGCAGGGCTATTGCTACCAGACGCTAACCGGCCACAGCGGCGGTATCTGGGGGCTGGCCCTCAGCCCCGACGGCAGGCTATTGGCCAGCTGTAGCCAGGACTGTTCGATCAGGCTCTGGGATCTGGCCAGCGGTAGCTGTCTGTCTAGCCTGACGGGTCACGAGAGCTGGATTCGGGCGGTGGCCTTTAGCCCCGACCAGCAGCGGTTGGTCAGCAGTGGGGCCGATGGCACGATCAAGCTCTGGGACTGGCAGACGGGCATTTGCCTGCTGACGATTCCGGCCCACCAGGGCGCGGTGCTGTCGGTGCTGTTTCACCCCGGCGGCGAGCAGTTTGTCAGCAGCGGCACGGATGGCCTGATCAAGCTCTGGGATGCCAAAACCGGTGAATGCCTCACGACTGCTGTAGGCCACGAGCGCTGGGTGCGGTTCCTCACCTACAGTCCGGAGGGGCTGCTGGCCAGCTGTAGCCAGGATGAAACCGTGCGGCTCTGGCAGTTTCCTGCCCCTGGTCGGGCCAGTTGTCGGGCCGTGCTGCGCACCCCGCGTCCCTACGAAGGCATGACGATTGCTGGGGCTACGGGGCTTTCCCTACCGCAGCGCCTGTCGCTGAAGCTCCTGGGAGCCACGGAAAGTTAGCTGACAGCGGTTTTCTGATTTGGCTGGCACCGCCCTTGCAGCTGGCTGAAATGGCCATAAGCTATTGAGTGCAGGACGCAATAAATCCTATTTAACCCCTATGCTCGAAATCAATCTGCCTGACGTTGTGGCTGAAGTTACCGCCGTCTTTCAGCGCTATGAGGCTGCCCTGGCCAGCAACGATATCCCGGTGTTAGACGAACTGTTCTGGAATGATGCCAATACGATTCGCTATGGCATTACTGAAAACCTGTATGGCTATGAGCAAATTGCCGCGTTTCGCAGCGGTCGTCCGGCTAAAAATCTGGCGCGGGAGCTGGCCCATACGGTGATTACGACCTACGGACGGGATTTTGCTACGGCCAACACTGAGTTTAAGCGTCCGGGACAGCGGGGCCGCCAGAGCCAAACCTGGATGCGCACCGAGCAGGGCTGGCGGGTGGTGAGTGCCCATGTTTCGCTGCTGCCGTCGGCTTGAAGCTACAGGGCGAGGGCTAATCGGCCCGTTCGTCTGGGTCAAGCTCTGTACCGACCAGCCGTTCGCCCGGATCGAACAGAATCAGGTAGTGGGCGCTGGGGTCGAGGCGGCGCAATGCCCTGAGGTGAGCTTCGGCAAGGCTGCGGCTGCGGAACCGCCCGACGACGAGGCGCTGCATCTGGGCGAGGTGGCGGATCAGCTGCCAGGGGTGGAGCTGCTGGTAGTAGGGCGAGTCTGGGTAGGGCGAGTCTGGGCGGGCTGGGGAGCTTGCGCGGGCAGCAGAATCGGTCGCAGTTCCGTCGGGCTGAGGGACTGGTATCATTGAGGAGACTCCTGAGTTTTCGGGATAGACCAGTCGCCCTTCAGTTTCTCAGGCGGGAGGGCGATTGGCATTGGAATGAAGCAGGCAAGGTGAATACTCACCTGTGCATCCTTTTATTAAAGGTGAATACTCACCGAGTTGTCAACGGGTTTTGTTAACGGGTTTTGCAACGGGTAAATGGGCCGAGTAAAGCTGCGGATTCGAGAATTGGCTGAACAGCGGGGTTGGTCATTGCAAGACGTGGCTGATCGGGCTGGGGTGAATTACAACACGGTCAAAAGCTATGCCCGTCGAGACGATGGCATGAACACAGCCGATCTGGCGGCGGTCTACAAAATTGCCCAAGCCTTTGAGGTGACGATTGAGGAGCTGATCGAGGTGATCGAGGAGTAAAACCTGATTAGATTTCCCTTCTGTCGATAAGATCGAATTACAGCAGATTCTCATCAGCAGGAGTGGCAAAGTGGTGTCTGACGAAGACCTTCTGACCCGAATTTCCAGAGCAATCAACCCTTCAGAGCCCATTCAACCTGGTGATCCGGCCTATGTGGACTGTCAGGCAGAGCGCGGTGATGCCAATGTGATTGATGATCTGGGCGTTGAGATTCTGCGGGGAGAAGATCGAAGCTGTCAGCTCTATTCGGGGCATCGGGGCGCAGGTAAGTCTACTGAGCTGTTGAGGTTGAAGCAGCATCTAGAGCAGAATGGTTGCCTCGTCGTGTATTTTGCAGCAGTTGGTGAGAATGAAGATGTTGACCCGGAAGATGCCGAATATACCGATATTTTGATTGCCTGCACCCGGCATCTTCTAGAAGGCGTCAAAAATGCCGATCCAGCACCCGTCCTTAGCTGGTTTGGCAACCGATTATCAGCTCTGCGAGAACTGGGCATGACTGAAATTACGGCGGATCAGCTCAATGCTGAGGTTGGCATCAAAGAGCTGGCTAAAATCAGCACGACGATTCGAGCCATTCCCACTGAGCGACAAAAAATTCGCAACTTGATCAACCCGCATACGGTGTCGCTGCTTCAGGCTCTGAATGAATTTATCGAGGACGGTAAACGCAAACTGCCTCCTGGAAACAAGCTGGTTGTGATTGCTGACAATCTGGATCGGATTGCGCCAGTCTACGACGAGAATGGGCGCAGTAACCATGATGCAATCTTCTTGGAGCGAAGTGGCCAGCTTCGCGGGTTGAAGTGCCACCTGATCTACACGATCCCGATTTCGATGGCTCATTCCAATCGGGCAAGCGACTTGCAGGCAGCCTATGGCTGTAATTTGGTGCAGCTGCCAATGATCAGAATCCGATCCACAGATGGCGGAGTTGATCTGCAAGGCTTGGCTAAAGTGAAACCGCTTGTGGCTCAACGGGTTCAACCCTTCATGCCTCAGGCCAAACTAGAAGGTGAAGTTTTTGAGAGCCCAGAGGCGCTGGAGCGGCTTTGCCTGATGAGCGGTGGCTATATGCGGGAGCTGTTCATTATTTTGAAGGTAACCCTCAACCGCACCAAGTCGCTGCCAGTTCCGGTAAAGTCGGTGCAGCGCGGCATTACCGAAACCAGAGACACTTACCGCCGCACGCCCCAAAGCGCTGAATGGAGCATTCTGGCTAAAGTTGCTGCCACCCATCGGATCGAGAATGATCAGCCCTACCGAGATCTGATGTTTCGTCGCTGCATTTTGGAATATCGCTATTTCGACTCAGACGGCGAGATGCAGCCCTGGTACGATGTTCACCCATTGATTCGCGGCATCCAGGAATTTAAGGAGGCGTTCAAGCCCTATGAGCCAAGCCCCTGATTGGGATGAAGATCTGCCTTACGATGCAGAGGAGGAATACGAGGCGTTACTGCGCGCCCTGCGGCGGGGGCGTGGATTTGGAATTCTGTTCGTGGAATGCTCACCGCAGAAGGGCAATGAGCTGATTACCAGTTTACAAACCGATCTCCCTAGAGGGTGTTATGCACTTTGAACTGGCAACTCCGCAAATCGTTTGAGCATCAGGATGACAAAGGCAACCAGATGGAAACCCACCAAGGTTTGGGCTAAGCGTTCGTAATCTCGTGCCAAGCGTCTGAAGCGACCTACC
>JBJTUI010000296.1:0-8551 GCA_046080625.1 Elainella sp.
GTGCGTTCTATCATCAACACGGGCAAGCGTCAGGGCATGAGTGCCTTTGAAGCCATTTCTGCTGCTCTCAACCCCCTGCAATCCTTATTCCCTCTGAGTTGAGCAATTACCTGCGTCCAGTCTGGCTGCAAACCGTCCAAAACAACTGGTGGGTAGACAATAGTAGACTCTTGCCCATAGGCCGAACGGATACAGTCTGCAACCGTGGCCGAATTCGTCAGGCACAGATTTTGTTGCAAGCGCTCCAGCGAAAAATCGGAAATTTTGTTATAGAGAGGGTGGCCTTCCAAGACCTTGATCCAATGCACATACTGAATGCCTGGCTTACCTAAGTCCACCGCGTTGTAGGCCGAAATCAGCAGATCATAGCGATCTTTTTGAGCTTTCAGCAACCGAATGAGGGCATGGAACAGCACCATGCGCACGGGTTGGCTGTTGGCGATCAGATTGTTGATCAGGCTGCCCACGCCAGAAGACAGCAGGGGTTGGATCTGGATGCGTTGGGAATCGAGACTTGTACCATACATGCGATTCAGCTTGGCCAAATCGGGCTCCACAATCGTAAACAGCGTCAGGCTATAGCGATGCTGCAGCGCTTCTAAAATCCACAGGCAAACCGCTTCGGCCCCTCCGCCCAGGAAAACCGGATAATAAACAGCAATGCTTTTGGGTTGAGGACGGTTCATAGTAAATAGTAGCTATGGGGTTGACAAGATGCGATGGGCGCTTCAGTGCGGTCTGGAGTTGGGGCTGATCTAGCGTCAAGCTGCCGTTTTGGGCGATTGCTCAGTCAATTGTTGACCAGCAGATTTAGCTTCTGGTTGATCAAGTTGCGCTTCTAAATCTACGTAGCAACTCGATTTTCGTTCAAACCCCTCCAGTCTCTTGAGTAAATCGAGCGCTGAGCCATAGGCTTCCTGGGTGTATTCCTGCTGTTCCTCAGGGGTTTCTACAACGCCATTCACTACCAGACCCAGTGAGCCCACTAGGCTGCTCAACAGGGAGCGAATTTCATAGGACGTCTGAGCAACCTGCTCCCGGTCAGTATTGAGCGCTCCAGGATTTTCACTAAACTGCAGCTGGCAGAGACGAGCGTAATAGCCTCTTTTAGCTAAGAGATCTCCAAGCAAAGAATGATCCAACGGCTAGAGTAATTTTCTGAGGATCTCGACAAGCTCTCTTGGTGGTCAATAGGCGCTGAATCTATTGACCGCCAAACCCCTACTGGATCAATCTTTCGTTGGAGGTCTCTAATGGATAGCTGGAGGGGAAGGAGGTTAGGAATAGCTCTCAGGGTGATCGCCCGACGTGGCAGTATCATGTGGGCCGATGTCGTCAAGCGATTGAGGATTGGCATCGTCGGGGAGGGAGAATGTAGCCACATCAACCCGGCATCCCCTCAACCTTTCGCCCGGTTTTGCCCCCAAAAAGTAGCCACCCAAAAACCTGAATCCACAAGCGTGAGAGTCAGCTTTGCATCGAAAAAGTTGTCACCCCAACCAGATCCGTTTTCAAAACGGGACTGCCACCGCTGTGGCTATGACCTCGGATCTGAGTCTACGGGAATCCGATCACCTCCGATTTGAAATCGGAACTGTCGCTGTTCTGGCTGAATAATGTCCTTCCTGGGGGCATTCAAGCAGTGGGGTTGATGTGGTTGAAGCACAGCAACCTCAGCCGACGCCGTGAGATTTGCGCCCAGCCAGTCTGCCGCCGCCGCTGCGATGGACATTTTCTAGCCGCAGAGTTGTGGATAACTGATCGGTCAATGACTGAACCTTTGCGACAAGTTTGCTTTGTCGTCGCTCAACATCAGCAACCGCTTGACCTTGATTGGCCCACTGCCGAATGAGGCCGGTTGTCTCTCGCAGCTCACGAACTGAAGATTCAATCTCTCCCATCAGCCGATCTGCTTCTACTAGGGCTTCTGCTTGTTTGGTGTTCATGTTTTTTGGAGGTGAGACTTAAATAGGGGAAAATCCCGGTTCATGGACAAAAGTTAAATGTGGGATTTTCCCACATTATGGACAAAAGTTAAATGCGGGAAAATCCCGCATTATGGACAAAAGCTAGACATCCCGAAAAAGGATGTTATACAAATCAAGCGCGGCAAGGATTCAGTTAAATGTGACTTTCCATCACATTTTGAGATCTGCGCCTACTGCACTCGGCTTCTGAGAGCATAGCCAGGTTTACCGCCATCGCGTTCAAAGCGAGGCAGGAAGCGCCTGAAGTTGCCTAGATAGCTCATCCAGGTATACCCACCGCCGCCGAATGCGTGAGAATAAACCACAGCAGCGCGGCTGTCGAGTTCTGCCAGTTTGGATATCAAGGCTTCTAGCTCGTCACCTTTAGCATTCACCTCATCAATCAATGGGTTGATTTTATTCATGAGTGAATTGTACTCATCAAGGTGCTGCTGCCGTTTGCGTTCTGCTTCAAGCTTGGCTAGCTCTGCTTTGAGTCTGGGCAGTTCTTCTCTCAGCTTTTCCTTCACCCGCAATGCTTCAGCCCTGGTGTCTTCATTGGCGATTTCAGACTTCAGTCGCTCATACAGTGGCATCGGTTCACTGTATTCAACAGGTACACCGTTGACGGTTGGAGATGGATTGTCGAGGGCAGTCAGTGACCTTTCAATGTCTGCAATCTGGGTGCGGAGTTCGGTAACTCGGTCGATTGTTTTGGGCATAGGTTTCAGGTACAGGTTAAAGCTGGAGGCAGGGCTAGCTGTGGCAATACTGGGGGCAATGCCCTCAGTTCATTTATAACGGCTTCTAGCTGTTGCCGACTGAGGTACGGCTCGATTCGATTAACCACATCGGGGGACAGCATTCGATTATAGTCGGGTGGAAGCAGGGCCAGCGCTTCCGATATTTCTTGTGGGTTCAGCACCAGTGCGAGAACCGTTTCAAACAACAGCAGTTTTTGCTGATAGCTGAATTCACGATGCCCGCCGATCCAATCACTCAATTTGTTTGGAGTGATTCCACAGGAGTGGCCTTGCTCCAACGCTTGCACAAGATCACGCCAAACATAAAGGTCATTGGTGACTGTTCCAACCCACGCCACAAAACAGAGGTGAGCTGTTGGGCTGCCGCCATTTCCATAGCAGGCAACTTGAACCAGTTTGAATGCTTGATCCTGTAACTGGATGATTTTGCACCGATTTTGGCTCCATTTATGAACTATGTAGGGGCTGGCCGGTGGCTGAAACGGTTTGACCCCAACCTGACTCAGCAGGATGGCTTTAGAGCGGCTGCTGAGTGGACATCGCAAGATGTTTGCGGCAATCGAGATCTGAATCCTGGTTAACCCAAACCGCTCAATCCACAGGGCTAACTTACCATGTGTCTCAAACTCCCTGAAAACTGTGTCCATCAGCTCGCCTCCTGATGCTCGATAACATCAGGGAGGATGATGCTTTGATCACTCAGGAGCCGCAGGCATTCACTCAGCAGGGCTGGCATACTGCCTGTCATCGGCCTATGCCCATTCAGCACATCACTCAATCGGTTGACCGTCACAGGGCACCTGTAGCCAGCCCTCAACCCGCGAGAGACATCAACAAGGATAATCGGGTCACAGGTTGCTTCAGCGACCCATGTGGCGAAACCAATCCGATTGGCTGGGACACGCCCAGTGTAATAATCGCCGAAGTCTGCCCCCAACAGCATCAGCCCTGCCACAAAGTCAGGCGCGGCATCGTTCAACCCCCGGCGTGAGGTTTGAATCCGGTAGGGGCTGGCCTTTGTTCTGAATGGTTGCTGCCTGACTTTGGATAGCAGCAGTTGTCTGGATCGGTTTTGCATCGGGCAGCGGATGATGTTCGCGCACATGACCATCTGAACGTAGGTCAGACCCCGCCGCTGTAGCTCCAATCCGAATTTGCCGTGAGTTGGGAATTGCCGCATGAAAGTCATGCATTAACCCTATCAATGCTGGCAAACCCTAGCTAGGGTTGATTTTCAGTCTGCTTAGTTCGTTTCTGGCTACAATCGAACTGAACAAACTGAGGCGATTGATGGTGAAGCCCAACTTTCAAGCGGTTGTGAGTGACCCAGAACTTCAGGCGGCGGCAGTGGCTGATACCGTCTGGCGGGGTGAACTTGACCTGGCTGAAACTGTGGCACTACATCAGCCGATCAAAGCCCGCTCGGATGCCCTGACGGGAGACTATGCCAATGAAGGGGTGAGGGCGTTGCAGGCCCAAATGATCGGACTAGAACAAACGTTCACTCAGTTCATGGTGAAGGCTGGACAGGCCAAAGATCCCAAGCAGGCTGATCGGTGGATGACTATGGCCCTGCGCTGTCAGGATCAATACCGGCGATCGCTGCTGACTATCCATCAAATCAAGAACCCTAGCCGGGTTCAGTTCATCAAGAGTTACGTCAACCAGCAGCTTAACCAGTTGAACCAAAATGGCGAAGAGAGAATGGACGCCGGAGCGACGGCGGCGGCAGCGAGAGAATTGCCTGAAAACAAAACCCTGGTTGAAATCGACTGGCCCCAGGACGCCACAGGGCAAGGCAATTTGTTCGAGGAATGCCTACCGGGGAGTTAGCGAACAGAAAAAGATGATCCGAGACCTGATTCGGCAGGCCCGCCAGCTTGAACGCGAACTGAAAAACGCTGGACTGTAGCGCAGCGTTTCTCGACCTCAAATCGGGGGTTTCAGTTGCGGTAAGTTTTTCAATGCAAAACCGGCTCAAAAGCTTGTGGATTCAGGGTTTGAGGTGGTAAGTTTTTGACGTTCATCAACGACCGGCCACTTGCCGAGGGCGGTAAGTGGGTGCGGGGTTTCTTGGGTTAAATCTGGCTCAAAAGCTTGTAGATGAAAGGTTTAAGGTGCGGAGTTCTTTGGACGTTCCCCCACTTGCCGAGGGCGGTAAGTGGGTAAGGTGCGGCATTGCTGCCAAGTGCGATTTGAAATCACGGATGGAGTTTTTACCGGAGCTGGTAAAAATTATGGCTCATCGCATTTCTACTGCTGGCCGCCGTAGCCTGGATTAAAAGGGATTGGGCTAGCTTCTCCACTTGATGCAGGTGGTTCCGGTCTGGGTGCTGGTGGCTCTGGCCGGGGCCGGGGCTGCTGCCGCTGCCAAGATTCACAGGCTGCCGAATAGCTTTCGCCGGGGTCTCTTCGGCCATTACAGTTATTGAAACCCTGTGGAGCCTGCTGAATTACCACGGTGCCTCCAGAACTGCCGCCGCTGGAGTTGCCGCCGCCAGAACTGCTAGATCGCCGTGCTGTGGCCCTAACTGGGGCTGGTGGGTTCAACAGACGATAGGCCACATCAATCTGAGGCTGGTGCCATGCACAGATCGAACCAGCGCCGCCATACTTGGCCCAATCGGCCTTGACAAAATCAGCAACCGACTTCCCAGACTTAGCCACGGCGTCAAGTTGATCGCAGGGCGGTAGGATCTCGAAGGCTGGAGCCGCAGCAGTGGGTTGGACGGCGGCGGCAGGCGCTGAGGCCGGGGCTGAGACGAGAGTAGTTGCCGGTGGTTGAGCTAGAGGCTGGGCGGCTGCCTGCTGGGGCGGGCTGACATACTTGGTTGTGGCAAACATTCCGTCAGTCACGCCCAGCTCTAAACCCGTTGCCCCCGGCAGTACGTCAAACACACCGATGATGATGCCGTCCCTGGTTTGCCCAGACAAGATGCCGTTTCCCGTCTTGATGCCATCATCCCCCAGCCCGATCGTCCAAGCTGCCTTCTCAAACTTGCGGCCCTGGCCATCTCGTAGGTTGTAGGTGAACGCAGGAATTAGCAGCTTGTCGCTGCGGTTGGTGATTGAGGCTGTCACCTGATAGAGTTCGCCTGCTACATCCACGCCCGTTGGCGGCTCACCTGCATAGCGGACGATCGCAACATTGTGGAATATCGCCCTATCCGTCTCCAGTCGGTCAACTCGCTGCGGCAGCGCTGCCACCGGACTGGCCACAGCCTGCGGGGTAACCTGCCCATTCTGTGGAGCAACCTGCGACACACGCGAACCGATCGCCGTCAACCCAACTCCAGCCAACAACCCGACCGCAACTAGCGCGGCCCCACTCACTTTATTCATGGTGAAAAATCCTTAGTCTAAGAGAACGCAGCAGGGGCAGACAGTGACGTTCAGGTTCTCTGATATGGACTACGCCGCCGCGCTCTCACTTCCCGGATCAAGCAGAAGGAATTTTGCCGCGTCTTGAGCAGGGGTGACGCTGCGTTGCTGCCGGCCATCGTGACGATAAGAGGTGTGTGTAACCCGCGCTATTAAAGAGTCCTGGGATCTATATATAGCGCGGGTTACACACACCCACGAAGCCTCTGGGGGTCTGACTGCCTGAGGCTAGAACTCTCAGCAGGACATCGACCGCCCTTTGGAAACAGGTATTTGATTGGCGGTTTCGGTCATGATTCGGTCATTTCGATGCCGATGTAAACCTAAAACCGATGGGCAGTGAGGGACTCGAACCCGCGACATCCTGCTTGTAAGGCAGGAGACCCGCCAAACCCTAGAACCCCTGTACTGATTGCTGTCAGCCAGTCTTAGCCCGTATTCTGAGCTAATCGAAACCATCCAGGACCATCGCAAATTATCCGTGATCGACCAAAAAACTAGGGATTATTTAGGGATTTGAAAGAGAAGCTTGACGCGCTGAATCGAAGGCTAGAAGCGGCCTGCGTCCCCTATCGGGTGCGGCTGAATGGGAAGTACCTGACGATTCGCGGGATGTTGCCCTGCAAGGTCGGTGACGGACCAGGCCGGAAGCAATATGACCTGAGCCTGGGCATCCCGGCCACAGCGACCGGACTGAAGCAGGCCGAGCGGTTATGCCATCGGCTGAGTGATGCTGTTGTCAGCGGTTCGTTTCGCTGGGAAGATTGGCAGAACCCGCGACGCCAGAAGGTTGAGCGAATCCCGACCGTTGCCGAGCTGGTGGAAGGTTTACAGGCCAGCTTGCCGAATGTCAGGTCTGGCAAGTGTAGCGCCCAAACCTGGGAAGATACTTGGGCTGCAACGTTTCGGCATCTGCCCCAGGATGAGCCTATCAATGAAGCGATGGTGCTGGCTGTGGTGTTGAGCAAGCAGGAAGACACCCAGATCAGACGGCAGACCTGTTTAAGATTGCAGCGTCTGGCCGATTTTGCAGGGCTGAGCCTGGATTTGAGCATCTACAAAGGGGACTATGGCCCCAGTTCGGTACAGCCGCGCCTGCTGCCCTCTGATGAGCTGATTGAGCAATGGTTTGAGCGAATCCCTAACCTTGATTGGCGCTGGGTGTATGGGGTTTCGGCAGCTTTCGGCCTGCGGCCCCACGAGGCGTTTTTCTGCGAGTTTGAGGATACAGAGACGCTGTTTGTGAGCAAGTCAAAAACAGAGCAGCACAGGGCGAAAGCGCTGCGGCCCGATTGGGTCAGGGATTGGGGGTTGCAGCAGGTTGAAAGGCCGGACGTGACTGGCTCAACCTTGCGAGCCTATGGGCAAAGGGTGAGGTCAGCCTATGGCCGCTATGGGTTGCCGATGCAGCCCTACGACTTGCGCCACGCCTATGCGATTCGTGGCGTCAGGCTGGGCCTCAACCCGCCAGAGATGGCCCGATGGATGGGGCACAGCGAACAGGTGCATATTGCCACCTATCGCCGCTGGCTGGACAAAGAAACGACCGACCGGATTTACCGAGAGAAGATCGGTTTCAGCTAGCCAGCCGCTTGAAATAGCGCTGCAATGCCGTTCTGCATTTGGGGATGTGGTATTGCCAGGTCGGCCTATTCCCTTTGCTGGTATTGCGGATTTCACCCCGCAGCTCGGAGAATGCTCCGTCTAGTCGCAGTCGCTGAAGGTGGCGAGCATCCTTTACCCCGTCTTGCTTCAATGCTGTTGCCGCCTCGTCTGGACCAGCCCAGCCGGTTGCCGTGGTCTGCTCACCCAAAATCAGATCGACTCGCGATCTGATTTCTTTCAACTCAAGGTAGACCTGTGCGAGAAGTTTTTCCAAATCGCTATTCACGCTCGTCTGGCTCCTCTAGATAGTCAAAGTCTTCGGTTTCAGGGAAATTGCGCCACTCTGCCCAGCCCTCTGGTTCCGGCTCCGGCTCTGGGCTTGGCGGTGACTCTAGGGCCGCCGCCGCATCGTAAAAGCTTTGGGGCAGCTCGCTCAAGATTGTGTCAGGGTTGCCGCCCGCCCGCTCGGTGGCTGCCCGTGCCAGCCGAACCCGGATCGGATTGCACAGGTGGGGCAATCCCCAGATTTTCACCTGCTGGCCCCGTGCCCCAATCTTCCGAAGCACCTTAGCCTCTAAGCCCAACTTTCGCAGAAGCTTGTTGACGATCTCGATTCCGGTCTGGCTGGCCTTAATCGAGAGGGTGAAATAGCGGTAGATCTCTTTAGCGAGATGGAGCGCCGCCGCCTTGATTCGCACAATTCGCTCGTCAGCTTCCTGATAGGGGTTGCCGTCAAGCAGTTCCAGCAGGCCGAGCTGGTCGATCAGGGCAGCCCGGAAAAACGACTTGGGCAGCCGGTGGGGCAGTGGGATACCCTTCTCTAAAACCGCCTTG
>JBJTUI010000297.1:0-4257 GCA_046080625.1 Elainella sp.
GTCTTCAGGCTTGCTGTAGTTCTGGAGCAGTTCGTCGAGCAATTCAGGTCGGATGGTCATGAGGGTGTCCTTGGGGGGGTAAGTCAACTGTACTGAGCTTCTTCGGCTTTTCTCCCTCTGACACAAATTATTTTACAGACTCTTTTTCCTTGCACTGCTCTTAGTTCTGCGCCAATCTTCTCCTTGCAGAAGCCCCTAGAAATCGTCTCTAGGGGTTTTGTCGTTCACTGCCCCAGCCGCTTCAGCGCCCTCTTCACATGCCCCAACTGCTTCAGCGCCATCGCCGCCACGGTACAATCAAGCGCACCTTCCTCTCCAGCAATTCTCCGTGAAACGTGACGCCATTTTCTACCAGCTTTTCCAGCGCTTCCCCAGCCTGTTCTTCACCCTGATCGATCAGCCACCTGAACAAGTCAACGGCTACCGATTTGAATCTGTCGAGGTCAAAGAGCCGACCTTCCGCATCGACGGGGTGTTTCTCCCTCCAGAAACCGCCTCACCCAAAGTCGTGTACTTCGCCGAGGTGCAGTTCCAGAAAGACGAGAGCCTCTATGACCGCTTCTTCTCCGAATCCCTGCTCTACCTCTACCGCAACCGCAGGCGCTACGACGACTGGTACGGCGTCCTGATCTTCCACTCCCGCAAACTGGAGCCAACCAACACCACCCTGCACCGCTCGCTGCTGAACGGGCCTCAAGTGCGGCGCATCTACCTGGACGAGCTGGGCGACCCAGCCCAACAGACCATCGGAGTTGATCTGATGCAGCTCACCCTCACCCCTAAAGCGCAAATGGCGAAGCAGGCCAAACGGTTGATGGAGCGGGTTCAGCAGGAAGAGATTGGGGTTCTGTCCAGAGACGAGATAATAGAATTGATCACAACGATTGCGGTCTACAAGTTTGCCAACCTAAGCCGAGAAGAGGTAGAAGCCATGCTGGGTCTGAATTTGGAAGAAACAAGGATCTACCAGGACGCCAAGGCAGAGGGCAGAGCAGAGGGTAGAACAGAAATTCTAGGAGTCACCATTCCGCTCCTGCTCAAGGCAGGCATCACAGTAGAACAAATTGCTCAACAGACCAGAGTAGATATTGCCGTAATTCGCCGCATCGCTCAGGAGCAAAGTAACTGAAGCCCTCATCTGGGACAAACCCTCACTGCCCCAGCCGCTTCCTCGCCCCCTTCACATGCCCCAATTGCTTCAGAGCCGTCTCCGCCACCAGCGACACCCCGCACGTGATGTAAAGCGCCTTGTTGTCGGTCCCCATCCCAACAAACCTGACCACCGCCAGACTGAACAGAGCCACAATGATGATCGGCATATCACGACATACTGGGTATGTTCAACCGCATCCTGCCGAATGCCCAGCTTCTCGCGCCGAATCACCTTTCTCGCCAGCATCGGGTTCCGGCCTGCCAGCGGCTGCAACTGGGCCAGCCTGGACTGATCGAGCTTCACCCCCTGCCGCTGGGCCTCCGTCTCTATCACCTCTCGAATATGCCGGTCGCTCGGCAAGGCCAGCTCCACCTCGATCATCTCCAGGAAGATATCTTTGCCAGGATTGGCCGCCGCGAAGCAGACCAGCCTTACCCCAGCCGCGAGCAGGTCTTCCAGCCAGTAGCGACGAATCCCGGTCGTGAGCCGTTTGGTCTCCGGCAGGATCAGCAGCGTGCCAGGCGAGACGTTCTGGGCGATTTCTTCCTTGAGCTGGTCCATCGTCAGGGCCTTGCCGTCCTCCGTCTTGGTCGGGATGTCGAGCTGCTCGGTCACAGCCCTGAAGAACAGCTTGCCGCTGCCCTTGTAGACCACGGTAATTCACTGTACTTCAGAAAAAACCGGCTACGTCTCCCGAACGCAACCGGCCTCTATTGAGTGATTCACTTGGTCTCAGCGCCCGCAGTCTGGAGAAAGTCCCCCACCCCTAGCAAGAACAGTGGGGGAGCTGGCTACGCGGCTGCGTTAGGAGCAAACTTGAGGAGAGAAGATTAGCTGTAGAGATTATCCATGTAGGACTTCTCAAACCGAGGATTCAAGGCATTCAGGGTGTCTTGACGCTCCCGATCAAACCTGGGGTTCAGGGCGTTCAGCGTGTCCTGCCGTTCCTGGTCGAAGCGCTGATTCAGGGCATTCAGCGTGTCTTGGCGTTCCTGGTCAAATCTGGGATTGAGCGCATTCAGAGTTTGCTGCCGTTCAGTCTCAAACCGCTGGTTCAGGGCGTTCAAGTTGTCACGGTGGGACTGCTCGAAGCGTTGGTTCAGGGCCAGGGCAGGTGTAGCGGCTGCGCTTAGGGCCAGAAGGGAAAGGGTAGCGATGGCGATGCGTTTCATGATTGGGGCTCCTTGAAGTGACTTCGTTTCCTTGCTTGACTTCTAGAATGCGCCTCGTCCCTGAGTCTGGTCTGACCCCAACCTGAGTGGAGCTTAATCGTTTGCTGAGAAAACTGAGAAGCCAAAGCGCTCGTCGTGTCTTTCCCAACAGCATCAGCCATCTTCGCCATCGCTTCGGCTGCGGAGCAATTTCGGACAGAAAACCCATCAGAACGACCGCTCACCGAACTCTGACACCCATCTGTTCGTCCCAGTGCAGCGGGCGGGTTGCTTTGGCCAGCGGCGCTTCTGGCAGCTCGTTCACCGAAACGCCGTACTGCCAGTCGGGAGGGGCAATCGCAATGTAGCGAGCGTAGCCGCCCAGCCCGCCCTGAAACTTGGGAAAACCAATAGCCAATAGCGCTCCGGGTTCGGGCACTTGGTCTAGGTTAGCCACCCCTTCAGCCTGGGTGTAGCCGTTGTTCAGCAGCCAATCTTCTCCCTCCAAGGTAGGCGTGCTGTCAGTATCAAGCGGCTCGTGGCCGTGGAACAGAATCCGCCGCTCTAGGTGCAGAAACTTGAGGGCATCCAGGGAGACGCCGGGAAACTGTTGACGGGTCGCTAGCTCGGGATTCGGCCATTCCTTCGACCAATCGGATCGGACGAAGACAACTGAGCCTTCGGGAATCCTGCCGTGCTGATGCTCCCAGGCCAGAATGTCGGCTACTTGGAGGTGGTAGTTGGGGTCTTGAGCCACCTTGTCCTGAATCGGAATCACTACCAGCGGACGCACAGCAAATGTGGGGGGCAGCTCATCAATGGCGGGATAGTCGGGATTCCAGTGGGCCGGTGGGTCGAGCTGGGTGCCCAACTGGTCAGTCGAGAGGTCGTATTGGGTGGCTTCAAACCCATCTGCCGCATAGGTATAGGGCTGGTTGGTGCCCGGTTTGAGCGTCGGCCTAAACCTGGACGGCCCAAATCCGGCCCAAACTGGAATCGCGGGCGCAATCGTATGGGTGAGGTCGATGTATTTTGCTGACCTGAGCGACTGCTGATAAATCTGCCACAGGGGCGGGGTGGCGGCAGGCTGGGCCAGAGATATCGATGTCCAGAGCGCAGCGCTTACTAGAAACGTCAGCGCCAGCAGTGCGAGCTTTCTCATTGTGCTTGAACTCCCTAAACAGCTGACTACGCCTTTACCCGCCTACCCTTTCTTTGAACTGCTTGCCTGGAGAAAAGGCTGGCACAGTTGTCGCAGCAATCTGGATTGCTTTGCCGGTCTGCGGGTTGCGTCCTTCCCTGGCCGCCCGCTCTCGTGGCTCAAAGCTGCCAAACCCCACCAACGTCACTTTCCCCCCAGCCGCTACCGTTTCCATGATTGCTTCTACCGTTGCCGTGAGCAGGACATCGATTTCCCGCTTGGTCAACTCTGTTTGAGCAGCAATCGCATCGACTAATTCCCCTTTATTCATTTCTGGCTCCTCCTGGTTTTGAGTGCCAAAATCCTAGCGCATCTGGTTGATTTGGACTCGGCTAGGCTGAACCTGGAGCGCCAGAACAGCGGATGAGTAGTATCCTTTTACTATTGATCTCGACTCAGGATCTGACCAAGCTGAGCAACCTAGGAGTAGGGCGAATGGCCAACGAAGCATCAGTCAAAGCGACCCGCGCCGTCGTCCAGATTGGCTCACTCTCCATTGATGGGTTCATGTTGCCGGATGGCAGCTACCGGATGAGCCAGACTCAGGCGGCTCAGTGTATCGAAAAGCCGGAAATTAACGCCCGACAGTATCGAAATCGAAGGTCGTGAGCAGAGTAGAGGGCAAAGTCGTTTTAATGCTCTGCCTTTGGAGGTTGTGACGGCCTACTGGTTCAATCAGGCCACTCAAGGCAACCCGCAGGCTATCAACCTTGTGTGGGCACTCCTGACCGAATCACTCGAACGCCGCTTTG
>JBJTUI010000298.1:0-4252 GCA_046080625.1 Elainella sp.
GAATCGCCGATTGGTCACAGTCAACTCTTCTGGTTTACTCCGCCTCGCCTGCTGCTCGATTAGGCTGCTGAAGCTTTCTGCCAGACTGCTCCTGGTCGGGCTGCGAACTTCTAAGGAAATTCACAGCCATAGGTTGTCTGAGCAGGAAGGGAAATAATCTCGTGACTTTTCTCAGCAAAGCATTCAAGCTTACTCAGAACATTCTCAGGAAGTCCGCGCATTGTAGAAGGTGCAGTATCTCGGAATCAATGCCATGAAATTTAAACAGGGATTTGTTTTGGGTCTTGCCGCTCTTCTGCTCGTGAGCTGTACTGGCGGGTTGAAGCAGACATCTCAGATGCCTAGCCCTGCTTCTGACCGTCCGGCTATTGTCACGCCTGCCCCCAGTTCAAATCCGTCAGCATTGGCAGATGCGATGCAGCCAGGGAACCGATTGGCTAAAACCGGAACCCTGATGTCTGGTGAACATCCGACTCAAGGCACAGTACGTCTGGTGACAGAGAATAACCAATCCTGGATTGAACTGGGGCCAGATTTTGCTACCTCTGAGCTGGGGCCAGATCTGGTGGTGATTTTGCATCGTTCTGCCGACGTACTCGGTTCTACCCAACCGCCAGCCTACCCGATCAACGAGGGTGACTATGTTGTAATTGCTCCCCTGCAAGCCTTCAACGGAGCGCAGCGCTATGCCATTCCAGCAAACGTTAATTTAGCTGACTACCAGTCGGCTGGAATCTGGTGCCGCAGATTCAATGCCATGTTTGGGTCAGCAACGCTGCGGGCCTGATCTTCAACGTTCAGCTACCCATTCCCAGCTTTTAGTGCTCAAACACACCCTGATATTGCAGCAGATCGAGCGACACGATTGTCGGCAGGCAGTTGAAACAGTCCTGGGCCAACTCCCAGCGTTCTTCTCGTTTCAGCATTTCGATCAGCTTCAGCCGCACGTTCAGCAAATAGCGCACGTCGTTGGCAGCATAGCGGAGCTGTTGCTCGGTCAGATTAGCCACGTTGCCCCAATCTGAGCTTTGGGCCGATTTGTCAAGCTCGACCTGTTCTAGCTCCTGTACAACGTCCTTCAGCCCATGCTTCGGACTATAGGTGCGGGCTAGCTTACTGGCTAGTTTTGTACAAAAAACCGGTGCGACGTGAATGTTGAGGTGATAGCGCAGCGTCGCCAAATCGAAGCGAGCGAAGTGAAACACTTTAGTCAAACTATCGGCTTCTAGCAGCTGCTTTAGGTTGGGAGCCTCGGTTTGCCCCCGCTCAACGCGCAGAGCGACGCCGTAGCCACTGGCATCACAAAGTTGGACTAGACAGAGCCGGTCGCGCTGGGGCAGTAGGCCCATGGTTTCCGTATCTACGGCAATGGCATCGGTTTGCATGTAGCGATCTAGAATATCGCTGGATAGATCACCATCACAAACTAGAAACTCTTCCACCCTTGTTCTCCTGCTGTTACTGCCTCTAGGCTCGAAATCGCTAGCCTTGATGAGATTTCAAGACCTTCATCATTTTAGGGGGTCTGAGGCAACCCCCAACCCCCCCTAGTGATTTTTTCAGGCGATCAGCAGGTTAGCTGCGGATGAAAATTTGAGTGAAATAGTAGGCACCGTTGCTGCTTCGCGCTACCCCAACCCCAGTCAGGTTGAAATTGCCGACGATGTTCTGTAAATGACCGGGGCTTCTCAGCCAGCCGTTAACTGCCTGGGCAACCGGATTGCTAAACCCAGAATTAAAGGCAACATTTTCGGCGGCGCTGCGGTAGGAAATGGTTCTGCTAATCGCATTGACCCGCCCCGAGAAACCGTTATGGCTGAGAACGCCGCTGTTTGCCATACTCTGGCTGTGCTGGCGGGACTGCTGCACGATTGTGCTGTTGCTCCTAAGAACTGGCAGCCCCCGCTGCTGACGATATTGGTTAATCTGCTGCAATACCGACTGCTCTAGCGAGGCCAAACTGGGCGCACCGGCACGCCGCTTTGAAGTTTGGCGATTGGGCTGAACCGTCTGCCTGACATCCAGAGAACTGGAGGTCTGGGATTGCAGGCGAGTAGATTGAGCAGTCCAAGTCGGTTTAGACAGGGAATTTGTCATCCGAATTACCTCCAATGGAGTCTTGCTTGCCGTCCTCTACGCTAAACAAGACCTTTGGAAGCTGCGGTGATGCAAGTCGTTGACAAAATCCTCGATTTGCTGGTCTCTACCCTACTGGCGTTTGCTGGCTCGCCCCAACAGTGGCTCTACTGCTCCTTTTTTGCTGGTCTGTTCCCTGACCTGCCCTCGCCTACTTGTACTCGCCTATTTAGCTTCACCTACTTTTGGGCCGTGCCAGCCGCCTCAGCTGCGAGGGCTTTTGCTTTATCTACCAATCCGCCTTCGCCCCCGTGCTCCTGCTCATAGGCTGCTTCTTCTTTCTCGTACTCCTTCTCCACGCCTCGCTTCGGGTCTTCTGCGATGGCCTTAGCCTGCTCATAGGCCTGTTCCCGTTCCTCGATCTGGGTGTCGGTGGCTCTGGGTGCAGCAGAACTGGGCGGCGTGGCCAACACCATCCAACTTGTCAGACTGATTAGACAGGCCAGCGCTAGACTAAGCACAGCGACACGGACGCCTCTCCGCATAAAACCGATTCCTGTAATTCCTGTAATTCCCATAACGGCCCTCCTGCATAGCGGGTTAAATTGGGCCTGTTCAGCGAGCTCTCACCTGCATTGAACAGACTGTGGAGCTAACTGTACGGGTCAGCCCCGTTACACAGCTTCTATCCGTAGGCAGAATCTGGGCGACTGACGGTTGGACTGGGGCAGAGCCAAAATCGGCTGTCTGCTGAAGAAAACCAGGAGAGGGATCGCGCAGGGAATCCGACTCCTAGCTGCGGGAAGAGCGTCTGCGGCGCAGCAGGTTGAACCGTGAAGCTGAGGGGCGGGCGGGCGCTTTTTTGCCGCTCAGCAGTGACCAGGTGACCGCATCAACATGGCCGTTGGGCTGCAAATGATGGGTCTGCTGGAACGCGACGACAGCTGCTTTAGTTTCGGCATTAAACATACCGTTGCGCTTGATTGGATAGCCGTTCACCTGAAGCAACCCTTGCAGTTCATACACATCTGCCCCAGAGCAACCCTGTCTCAGCAGGCGGGTTCCGGGCTTGACGGTAGAAACCAGCATCGACCAGGTTTCTGGTCCGACGATTCCATCGACTTTAATATTGCTCTGGCGCTGAAACTGCTTGACGGCGACCTCGGTACGCCAGCCAAAATCTCCGTCAATTCGCAGCACATAGCCATGGGCCCGCAGCAGCTCCTGCATTCGCGCTACGGCAGCCCCCGTATCCCACGGGTAAAGAGTCGGCGCAGAGGCTGACCCATGCGAGCCATTGCGATGCTCTGCAGGAGGTTCCATGGCACTATCCTTTGGGGAAGGGGAAGGGGAAGGAAAACGAAGTCAATCGCCTGAATTAAACCCAGGATCAGTTAGGGGTGCAGGGAGCAAGCCCTCTGCGTGAGGTACGGCCCCACACCCGGCTATTCCTCGAATTATTGGGGCTATCTACTGATCCAGACAAGAACGACTGGGGTCAATCAGACAAACAGCCAGCTGGAACTAGCAAATCCGCCCTGTTGCGCAAGCCTGCTTGACCTTATACGGCATCTAGTTCTTCTATAGTACATCCTCCTGAAAATCAGAGTTCGCGTTGAGGGATGCGGCACGGGTTTCGCTCCAGAGCTATAAACCCGTCTTTTACCGTAGTTGACTTCAGTAAAATAGCTGAATCTTTGAGAATAGCCCTGACTCTCGTTGAGAAAAAGTAACTTTGGGCACAATAACGTCGGCCCGGTTCGCATCTATACAGACCATAGACTATGAAGATTTGCCCACCGCTGTTCAGCACTGTGCTCCTGCTCGGCCTGATTGCTCCCGCTTCAGCCCAGATGATGTCCCAGGAGATGCCCCCCTCCCAACCAACTCCCAGTGGGGCTAAGCCTGAATCTCCCCTGCCAGGGGCACCGAGCACAGCGGCAGATCTAGGTGATCCGCAGGCGCTGCGAATTGTGCCTCGCCTCGGCCTCAACCACACTAGTAGACCCAAGCGGAAGTAGAGCTACCATAAAGGCAGGGTTGAATAGCGAGGATAAACCGATGCCCCGACTGGCTCCAACACCGCTACAACTGAGCGCAATCGAACGAGAGCAATTGCAACAAATTGTTCGTCGCCACAGTACGCCTCAACAAATCGGCTTACGAACCCAGATCG
>JBJTUI010000299.1:0-3896 GCA_046080625.1 Elainella sp.
CAGTCGGGACGCTGGGGATCGGAGGGGCCATACTGGGCGGGGCTGCTGAGGATACCGAGCTGTGCCCCGCTGGGCAGAAACTGGAGCGTCGTGGGGCTGAGGTTGGCGAGCGGTGTCTGATTCAGCCAGAGGTGGGCGCTGGCTTCGATCAGCAGCAGGGGGCGAGCCTGTTGAAGCAGGGATTCCAGTTCGGCCAGCAGGGCCTGCTGGAGGGCCGGGTCGAAGAAGCCCGCTCCGCCCTGGGCAATACCAGCGCTGGGATCGGGACTGTAGACCTGGTTCAGTTTGGCCAGGTGGTTTTTGAGTTGTAGCTGCGTCAGCCAGCGAATCGGTTGAGTCACCGTCCAGCGGCGATCGGCTCCTAGCTGCGGCTGGCCCGTGGTCAGATCGGTGGCGATGTCGATCAGTTGGTGTTCCACGACCGCCAGAAATTCCCAGACGGCGTCGGCGCTGAGCGGAAAAATTACTTCTGCCGATCTGGGGCGCTGGACCAGTTGACTCAGGGGCAGCAAATGCTGATTCAGCAGAATTCGCAGGCTGTGGCGGCGATGGTTGAGGCGGCGTTGGGCGGGATCCTGGGGCAGGGACGGCAGCAGCAGGGCGTTGGCCTCCTCGTCGAACGCCAGATCCTGCGGCCAGGAAATCAGATTCTTGATTTCGATCATGCCGTTGAAAATCAGGGTTTCCTGCCAGATTGGCCCTGTCTGTTCTGGCTCTAGCTGTTCTGGCCCTGCCTGCTTTGGCTCTAGCTGTTCTGGCTCTAGCTGGTTTAGCTCGATTTGGGCTGCCGCAGTCGGCTCCAGCAGAGCTGGCCAGTCGGCGGTGTAGCTACAGGTGAGATTGCCAGCAGATGAACCAAAGACCTGAATGGCCAGATCGGGGCCGGTCGGCTGGGCGTTAGACTGGGCGTTAGACTGGGCGGTAGATTGGGCGTCGGCCTGGAGAAACCTGCCCCATTCGCAGAACAGCAGCGCTTCCACAAAAGCAGTGGCCAGAACCAGGTTGGGCACAGCCCGATCTGCGCCGTCGCCAGCGATGGAATCCAGCCGGAAGGTCAGGGTGGCAAAGCCCGGTAGGGGAAGCTGAACCGCATTCTCAGCCTGGTTGTCGTTTCCGTTTTCGCTAGAAATCGGCTGGGCGGGACGCAGCGGCATACCGGGGAAGAGTTCTGGCAGCTCAACTGTGCCGTCTGGGAGGGTGGCCGTCTGCCAGTGAAATTGAAAAGACTGCGAGGTGTGATCAAATCCCAACCCCATAGGCTCGGTTTGCTCACCCGCGTTCGCTGCGTCATTCTCCGGCTGATTCACGATCCACAGCTGGTCTAACAGCAGCGCCTTACGGCAGCGCGGTCTGGGGTCGGAGCCTCTGGCCAAAAGCGGAAACTGCACCAGGGCCGTAAAGCTGTTCCGCGCTTCGATTGTGTCGGCTGGCCCCAGTCGGATCGCCAGATCGAGGTTGACCGCATGGCTGCCTGTATCGAGGTTGAGATCAAACGTCAGCGTCTGGGGCACGAGGTGGGGAAAGGCGCTGCTGTTGTAGGGAATCCGGTAGGTTTTGGCCAGAGTGGTTTGATCTGGGCTGAAGGCAAGCGCTGGATCGGCAGCAGTCTGGTCAGAGCGTAGCCAGAAGGGAGCAGCAGCATCGGGCGAGATTGCCTGGTCCAGCGGCACCGTCCAGAGATGCTGAAACAGCACGAACCTGAGGGCGGCGTCTTTGATCAGCAGGCGGTCTCCGCTCAGCTCTACGGCCCGCCAAACCAGCAGCGGCGCATCGTAGGCTTCCCCCCGCTTCAGAGCCAGGGGCCATTCGCCCTGGGCCGCATCGACTAGAGCTACTGCCGTCAGCTTCAGCTCTCCATCTGCGATCGCAAACTCCAGCCGCACAGCGTTACTAAAATCCTCCAGCTCCTGCTCAGCCGCCAGCGGCAGCTGCAATCGCCCAATCATCGTCACCTGCTCAACCGCTCCGCCGTTCAGGCTGACCTGCTCCAGGGTAAGGGGATAAAAATGCAGGTGAAACAGCGCCAGGTAGGGCTGATTTGCTGGTGACTGGCCCGCTGGTGACTGGGCCGCCGGGTCTGCCAGGCGCCACTCATAGCCCGAGAGGAAGTCCAGCTCCCGCGACCGCGATTCCGGGTCGTTCACGTCCTGGACCTGATCCGACAGGCGTTCGGTGCGGCGAAACTGCCCGGTTTCCGTATGGGCTGCCGCAGCCAGCCGCAGGGGCAAATCCCGAAACCACAGATCCCACTGCCGGTCGGCAACTTGCAGGCTGACGGGTTGGGCTGAACTGGTCAGGGCGTAGGGGATTTCCTGATTCTCAGTCTTGTGAAACAAAACAGGCGTCTGGAACCAGGAGCCACGGGGTTGAGTGGCGTCCCGGATCAGCCCCCGCTGGTCTCGCAAACCCTGGGGCGTGAGCTGAGCCACCAGACTCCCTGCCGTGACGGTAAGACTGCCGTTGCTCGCTGGATCGAGGCTGTTCAGACGAGTCAGCTGCTGACCGCTGATGGCAAACTGGCCGGAGATGCCCTCCAGTGCCCGATCGCCCGACAGCTCCAGGCCAGCTTCAGAACTCTCTCCAGAGCCCTCTCCGTTTCGCAGCGTCAGCTTACCAGGATAGGAGGCCAGCTCCGAGCTGACCTGGACAGACCAGACGTAGGGTTCAATCAGGTGATAGAGCTGCTGCCCCCCGGTTGAACTGGGCTGATCGAAGGTCGCATCGAAGGCCGCCACACCATCCCCGCTAGCCAGACTGGCCTGCTGACTCAGCCGCTGCCAGTAGTCGCTATAGGTATCGCGGATCAGGGGCGGGGGCGGCTCCGGCGGGGG
Organism: Elainella sp.; assembly: GCA_046080625.1. Lineage (GTDB taxonomy): Bacteria > Cyanobacteriota > Cyanobacteriia > Elainellales > Elainellaceae > Elainella. Next base: position 2,832 of record JBJTUI010000299.1, read on the forward strand.
CGATTGGGGCAGCGGCGAACTGACCTCTGGAGGTTGGGGCAGCTTGGGAAGCTGGGCAAAGGCGTTGATTTCGTCGGTGTAGGGCAGGTCAAACCGATATTGCCACGCTAGACCCTGCGTTTGGCCATTGGTTTGGCCGTTAGTCTGGGCAGGCAGCCGCAGCAGTCCGGGCAGAGAGAGGGCCACCAGAGGCAGGTCGGGGTGGGTGCGCCAATCGGTCGCGGCCACGAGTCGGCTGTCGTCCAACCGCAGCCAGGTAGCGGCCCCCGTCGCGGCAAACTCTAGCCCTTCCAGCGGCTCTCCCCCTGCGGCTGGCCGCACTTCGTAGGGCAAAAGCTGACGGCTGGCGCTGGGGTAGTTGGGCGGCGTCTGGGACTGGGTCAGCGGCAAAGCCTGCACCATCGGCAGCTGATCGTGCCGCTGCCAAACCAGGGGGATCTGTTTCAGGAAGCTGGCGGGCAAAATCTGCTGCCGCACCATATGCTCAAACACCGTGGACCGCTGGCCCGCTCGCTCGATCTGTCGCTCATCCCGGCTGTAGGTCAGCCGCCAGCCTGATAGGGCCGCCGAGGGGGTGGTTTGTCCTCGGGCCTGGAGGCGCAGCCTCTGAACGGCCATCAGCAGCGGTGAGGGAAACAGGTCGCGGTCGGGTCGGGCCGTTTTCAGGGCAAAGGACCGCAACCCGTTCACCCAGTTGTCTAAATCGGGCAGGGCGTCGCTGAGCCGGGGAGCCTGGGCGCTGAGCCAAAACAGGCCGTTCAAAACCAGCGTCGGGTTGTGGATCGTCAGGCCGATCTGACTCAGAGCCAGACCGCTGGCGGCGCGGCTGTAGCGCCATTGGCCGGAGATCCGGTCGGCGTCGGTCCATGTGAGATTCCAGGGCTGCTCCTGGGGATAGTCGCCCAAAACCGCCTCATTGCCCAAAGACACGGCTCCCTGCAGCAGTGGTCGAGCCAGGCTGGTGGCTGCGTCGGCTGACGAGTTGGCCGCCCTGTCCAGCGCCCGATCCAGGTAAAGCTGTTCGCTCAGGTTGGCAAAGGGCAACTGCGCCCAGCCGTTCTCTAG
>JBJTUI010000300.1:0-5678 GCA_046080625.1 Elainella sp.
CCTGACAGCAGCTTTTGGCCTTCAGCAGAATTCAACAGGTCTTTGTAGTTCCCGGCAATCGGGGCAAATTCGATCCCCAAATCGGTAACAAACGTTTCAAAGTTGGGATTGGTGGCAATTTTCACCCGGAAGCCAGCCTGCTGTAGGCCCAGCGCCAGAGCGCAATAGGGCTGGACATCTCCTCGGGAACCCACGGTTAAAATTGTGATTTGAGGCTGCATTTGAGGCTGCATCTCGCTGAAAAACTTGGTAGCATCCAAAGGAAAATCGCTTTCCCTCCCTAACTGTATAGCCATCGGTATAACCATGTCGCCATACCGCCTGATTTTGTACCACAAGCATCCCTCCAGCGGGCGGACGCTGTTTCTGCGCCTGGGTGAAACGGTCTGTCAGTTCGCAGGGCTCTCAGCTGAGGCTCGCGTAGTAGAGAGCCATATCGGTGGCGATCAGGTGAAGCAGGAGCTGACGGGTCACCTGGCAGATTGGATCGCGGAGGCCGAACAGCGGTTGAACCTGGAGAGCGGCAGCCTCACCCTCGACCGGGAATTTGACGTTGCGGTTGAGGATGCTGACCAGCTGCTGCAAATTTATCTAGTCCGGTTTACCGCGATCGATCCGCCCCTAGAACAGCTGGCTGCCCAATCCGGCAAGTTCCTGGCCCTGACCGATGCCCGCCGCCTGCCGCCTCCCGAGCTGGAGCTACTGCGCTTGGCCTACACGGCAATCATGGACGAGCTTGCCTGATCTACTGTTCCAGCTTGCGTTTCTCGCTGCGGAAGCGAATGTATTCCGACAGGAAGGCCAGAAACCCAGAGAACAGAATTAGCAGGACGCTGAGGGCGTTGATATCGGGTTTGACGCCGGTTCTGACCCGGCTGAAAATCTCCATGGGCAGGGTGTTGGCTCCACCACCCGCTGTGAAGCTGGAGATCAGCAGGTCGTCCATGCTCAGGACAAACGCCAGCAGACAGCCCGACAGAATCGCGGGCATCAGTTCGGGCAGCAGCACTTGGACGAATGCCTGAAACGGGTTCGCGCCCAGATCCAGCGCCGCTTCTTCCAGGTAAGGATTTAGGCCCGTCAGTCGGGTCGAGACAACCACGGCAATGTAGGCGAGGCAAAACACAATATGGGCCGCGATAATTGTCCAGAGGCTGAGCGAAGCCCCGATCGAGGCCAGAAAGATCAGCGTCGCCACGGCCACGGCGATGTCGGGCACAATCAGCGGCAGGTAAGACACGCCCCGGTAGAGTCCTTTGCCGGGAAAGCTGTATTTGGCCAGCCCCACCGCCATCATCGTGCCCAAAATAGCCGAGATTCCCACCGAAATCAGCGCCACCTGAAGGCTATCTACCAGGGCCGAGAGGATGCGCTCATCGTTGATCAAACTATCGTACCAGCGCAGGCTGAAGCCGCCCCAGGTAGAGCTAAAGCGCGAATCGTTAAAGCTATAGAATCCCAGCACCAGAATCGGAATATACATGAAGGCGTACATCAGGCCCGTGAGAATCGCCTGCCAGGAAATCGGGGGTTTGCGAGATACGGTCACGCCTAGGCTCCTTCCCAAACTAAAGTTATAGCCATTTTCATTTCAGTTAACTCTGGGTGCAGAGGCTCAGGAACCCGCCGCATCCCGGTCGCCGTATTTCAGCAGCAGCGCAATCGCGATACTCACGCCCAGAATCAGCACCATACTGAGACTTGAGCCCAGTCCCCAGTTGCGGGTTGCGCCCAAAAACTGGTTATAGATCAGCCGCGAGACGGTCATGCTGGACGCACCGCCCAGTAGTTCTGGGACAGCAAAATCGCCCAGGCTGGCAATCAGCACCAGCAGTCCACCCGCCGCAATGCCGGGCAGGGTTTGGGGCACCGTGATCTTCTGGAACGCCTGCTGGGGCGTCGCGCCCAGATCTGCTGCCGCTTCCAACAGCCGCCGATCGAGTTTTTCCAGCGAGGCGTAGAGGATCAGCACCATATAGGGCAAATAGCTGTAGACCATGCCAATCAGCACGGCGGGCGTTCGGTTCAGCCAGTCCTGCCCCGGCAGCCCAAAGAAGCCCAGCACCGAGTTGAGCAGCCCACTGCCCCGCAAAATCGTGATCCAGGCGTAGGCCCGCAGCAGCGAAGAAGTCCAGAGCGGCAGAATAAAGCTGACCAGCAGCAGGTTGCGCCAGCGTTTGGGAGCCTTGATCGCGATCCAGTAGGCCACCGGATAGCCCAGCAGCAGGCAGAAGACCGTTGTGCTGAGGGCAAAGTAGAGCGACCGCCAGATCACCTGAAGATAGACGGGTTTGAAGATCTCCAGGTAGTTGCCGATGCCGTAGGGGCCGGGCGGATTGCCCAACCGGGCTCCCGGAATCAGGCTCATCTCTAAAATAATGAAGGTGGGGAACACCAGCAGCAGCAGCAGCCACAGGCCAGCGGGTCCCAGCAGGATTGAGGGCTGGAGCAGCTTGGCAAAACGGTTGGGCGGATTCGACGAAACTGGCGTACCGGCGGTAGAAGTGGCCATAGGGCGAGAGCTAGAGGGTTGGCAAAATAGGTTAGACGGGCGCGGGGACTAGGTGCTCGTCAAGCGCGTCCAGTACTGGTCGTAGAGGGCGGTCACTTCCGGCGGCAGGGGAATGATCCCTTCCGATTTGGCCAGCACTGCCTTAGAGGGAAACAGATTTTCGTCGCGCTGCAAAGCTTCGGGCAGTTTGTCAAACGCCGCCGCATTCGGGGTAGAAATCTTCAGGCGCTCCACCATCCGGGCCGAGTTTTCTGGCTCCAGCATAAAGTTGAGCCAGGCATAGGCCGCATCTGCGTCGGGAGCCGTTCTGGGAATCACCATCGTGTCAGTCCAGAGCGAAGACCCGGTTGCGGGCACCACATATTTCAGATTGGGGCTTTCAGCCATCAGGGCAATCGCGTCCTGGGAATAGGCCATCGACACAGACAGATCGCCGCTGGCCAGCTGGTCTTCCCAGCCGTTAGTCATAAACGAAGCAATAGTTGGCTTGATCTCCAGCAGCTTCTCGTAGGCGGCTCGAATTTCCTCGGGCTTGGTGGAATTGTAGGAATGGCCCAGAAAACTTAATACTGCCCCCAGCACTTCTCTGGGGTCCTGAATCATCGTGATCCGCCGGTTCAACTGGTCGCGGTTGTCCCAGATATAGTCCCAGCCCTTGATCTCCTGGCCAATCCGGGCCGGATCGTAGACCAGTCCCGTCGTGCCCCAGACCGCAGGAATACTGTGGGCGTTCTCTCTGTCGTAAGCCGGGTTTTGCCATTTTGGCATCAGCTGATCCAGTCCCACCAGCCGCGACCTGTCCAGATTCGCCAGCAGGTTGAGTTTTCGCATCTCCTCCACCATGTAGTCGGAGGGATAGACGATGCTGTAGGCTTTGCCGCCGCCCGCCTGCATCTTGGCCAGCATGGTTTCGTTCGAGTCGTAGGTATCGACAATCGCCCGAATTCCGGTTTTTTCCCTGAACTCGCGCAACAGCTGGTCGTCGGTATAGTTGGCCCAGGTGAAAATCCGCAGGGTTGCGCCGCTGGCGGCCTGGGTATTGCCTGTGGCCCCAGCAGTCTGACCGGCGGTTCCAGTGCTGGCATTGACCAACAGCGCCCTTGCACAGTTAGTCAGCAGTACCCCGGAGGCAGCTGCGGTGGCGACCTGCAAAAATCGCCGTCTAGAGGGCCGGAAGTTGCCAGAATCGGTCGGCGGCATGTTCTCCTCGCTACAGTGATGATGAAAACCGGAATAATCGAATACCAGGATACTGGAACACCGGTCCACTCTAGATCTATCTGGATTTATCTGGGTCTATTCGGTTGGCAGCACCAGACAGTCGTGGGCTGACCAATAGACCTGCACGGGCATTCCTACCTCTAGAGCATGAGCGGACTGATTGGCCTGGGAGATTGTGATTGCATCGCCCCCCGGCAGCTCAACCAGATAGTGGATATGGGTGCCCAGATACATGCCGTGCTTCAGCGTGCCGCCATAGCAGTTCATCTGGTCAACAGCATCGGGTTGACCCAGCCGCACTTTCTCGGGCCGGACGCTGACCACCACCGGGGCGTTGGGTCTGTCCAATAGCTCTGCCGAGGACTGGGGCGCTTCCACCCAAACCTTGAGGCCCGACTCGGTGATCACCTGTACCGTAGAACCGTAGGTAGACTCAACCTGACCCCTGAGCAAATTGGTGTCGCCAATGAAGTCGGCTACAAACGCCGTGCGCGGCTGCTCATAGATTTCGTTTGGGGTGCCAATCTGCTCAATTCTGCCAATGTTCATCACCGCGATCCGATCCGACAGGCTGAGGGCTTCCTCCTGGTCGTGGGTCACCATCACAAACGTGACGCCCAGATCTTGATGCAAGTTCGACAGCTCCAGCTGCATTTCCTTGCGCAGCTTCAGGTCAAGCGCCCCCAAAGGCTCATCCAACAGTACCACCGTAGGCCGATTCACCAGCGCCCGAGCCAGCGCCACCCGCTGTTGCTGTCCACCCGAAAGCTGAACCGGATAGCGCCGCGCAAAATTGTCCATCTTGACCAGCTGGAGCGCTTCGCCGACTCGATGCTGAAGTTCGGTTTTGGGGCAATCGCGCAGCCGCAGCCCAAAGGCGACGTTGTCCCAGACGGTCATGTGGTTAAACAGGGCATAGCTCTGAAACACCGTGTTGACCGGACGCTTGTAGGGCGGTACGTTCACCATCGACTGGCCGCGAATCAGCACCTCTCCGCCCGTTGGCTCCTCAAACCCGGCAATCATTCGCAGCGTGGTGGTTTTACCACAGCCGCTTGGCCCTAAAATGCTGAAGAACTCACCCTGGCGAATGTCGAGATCAATATTGCGAACCGCTGTCTCACCGTTATAGACCTTGAAAACCTTGCGGAGCTCAACATCAAATTTAGTGCTGGTTTCGGAACTTTCTCGGCCTTGAATCACAGTCTGAGACATAGTTGGCAAATTCCCTTGAGTTCAGGTGTTAGACTGAGCCATCGTCAAATCAGGGGCAATCAGGGGACGGATGGGGGCGCAGGCTGGTAAGGCTGTAAATGGGGCAATAGCAGCGATCGCTGTGACCCTGTCTATTTTTGTCCTTTAGCATACCCCCGATTAATTTCCACTGGCAATTCAACTCCAATACATTCTGATCGCAATCTGCCTGATCGCGATCTATGTTGATTGCAATCTACTGATCACAATCTGCATCAAAACGATGAATTCGGCCCTGTCCAAGAAGTTTGCCCCTGGAGCCTTCGCAAAATTCAGAGCCAGCTGGAGGATTGAGGCCTGAATCCGCCCAAATCTGCCGATTAGGTAGGCTCAATTAAATGGCACACCGAGATTCCGGGTTATGCCCTTTGGGCAGGCGATGCCAACGGCTACGCTCAACCCTCTGCCAGTGAGTATTTGAGCATTGAGCGTAGAGTTCGGCGAGGCTCACTCGAGCCGTCGTATAGCCTGCGGTATCCCAGAAAGGCGTAGCCTGCCGGAGGCATAATGCGGCTTTAAAGTAATCCGGCCCACCTACTTAGGCCTGCCAATCTGAATCCATCTAATACCAATTCTTTTTGAAGCTGCACAGAATAAATGGGGGTCACGGGGGCTTCGCCCCCTTGGGGGGGGGGGGGAACCCCCACCCCCCTTCTCTTTCGGATGACAGAAAAATGGTGGGAAATCACCG
>JBJTUI010000301.1:0-5410 GCA_046080625.1 Elainella sp.
ACGGTTTGACGGCGTTTCATGCCAAAATCAAACATGCCAAAATCGAGCCCAGTTTAGCTTCCAAGTTTTTGATGGGCTGGTGCAGCGTCTAGGGCGTCAGGAGTGAGTTCTGCTATGAGTCGCGCAATGAATCGATCGATGGTGTCTGACAGTCTCAACCTTGAGCGGGGTACAGCCCAGCCCCAGGTATCAGCAGTGGTGCCGATCTACAACGAAGTTGAAAGTATCCCGATTCTGATCGAAACGCTGGCCACCGTTTTTCGAGACAACGGCATTTCCTATGAAATCATCTGTGTCGATGATGGCTCCACCGACGGTTCCAGCGACCTGCTGCGCCAGCTCGCCCAACAGCGCCCGGATCTGCGGGCCGTGCTGCTGCGTCGTAATTATGGCCAAACGCCCGCCATGGCAGCTGGCTTCAACCATGCTCGCGGTTCGGTGATTGTGACGCTAGACGGCGACCTGCAAAACGACCCGGCAGATATTCCCAACCTGCTGGCCAAGCTGGACGAGGGCTACGATTTGGTCAGCGGCTGGCGTAAAGACCGTCAGGATGCTATGGTGTCTCGGCTGATCCCGTCGCGGATTGCCAACTGGCTGATTCGCCGCGTCACCGAGGTGCGGATTCACGACTACGGCTGTTCGCTCAAGGCCTACCGGGCCGAGCTGGTGCATGACATGAATCTCTATGGTGAGCTACACCGCTTCCTGCCCGCTCTGGCCTTTATTGAGGGGGCTCGGATTGCCGAACTGCCCGTGCGCCACCATGCCCGTCGCTATGGCTACAGCAAATACGGCCTGGGCCGCACCTTTCGAGTGCTGATGGATTTGGCCACCATCTTTTTTATGAAGAAGTTCTTGACCCGGCCCATGCATGTGTTTGGCCTGTTTGGCCTGCTGTCCATGGTCGTGAGCATCGGCATCGGGCTCTATCTGACCGCCATCAAGCTGGCCTTTAACGCCAACATCGGCGACCGACCGCTGCTGATCCTGGCCGTGGTGCTGTTCTTAACCGGGGTTCACCTGTTCAGCCTGGGCCTGCTGGCCGAGCTGTCGATGCGCACCTACCACGAGTCGCAGAATCGCCCGATCTACCGCGTCCGCGAAGTGGTGGAGGCCAAGCGGGCCGATGGGGTCTAAAGGCTAGCTCACGGCGAATTGCCGTTCGGGAGGCGTCACGTTCGAGAAGCGTCAGGTTCCAACAAAAATCGGGCAAGGTTGCCCTTCCCCGCTGAACTTTGCTGAATTGAGCTAGTTTGGCCCTAGTCTAAACCAAGGCGCATCCAGATTCAGCCACCGGCTCAAGCTCAGGTGCTGCCCGTGAACGTGACCTCCGGGAACTTGGCCTGGGCCTCGGCCATGGGCTGGCGCTTGCCTTCTTCCTGCCAGTAGTTGATCACTTCCGTAGCCTTATTGAGCAACTCGATCCGGTCGGTTTCCGAGATCCAGTGCTTGGCTTCCAGTTCGGCTTTCAATTGCTCCCAGGCGTCGTTACGGGGCCAGAAGAAATAGGAGGTCAGAGGGCTCGTTCCCTTGCCTACCACTTGATCGACAGCCAGCGCCACGTTCTGGTCGAGCCAGAGCACCTTCAGAATAAACTTGGACAAAACCACCTCCCGAACAGCCATGCTGTTCCCAGTCTGTTTGCTTGTACAATCCTCTATGGTAATCTACAGACCCCGCAGATCGCTCGGCAGGAGGCTGGAATGGCTCAAAATACCGGTCTAAACCCTGATCTGGCAGCAATTGTTGTGTTTGATATTGACGGCGTGATCCGCGATGTTGGCGGCTCCTACCGGCTGGCGCTGGCCGACACGGTGGAGCAGTTTACCGGCCAATACCGCCCCACCCCAGCCGAAATCGACAGTCTCAAGGCCGAAGGGCTGTGGAACAACGATTGGGAAGCCTCCCAGGAGCTGATTTACCGCTATTTTGAAGGCCAGGGCCAGAGCCGGGCTGAACTCCAGCAGGGCAAATTCAGCTACCCCGAAATCGTCGCCTTTTTTCAGAGCCGCTATCGAGGTCCTGATCCCGACAATCTAGACCACTGGACGGGCTATATTTGCCAGGAACCGCTGCTGGTGACGCTCGACTATTTCGCCGCCCTGACAGAGGCCGATTTGGCCTGGGGATTTTTCAGCGGCGCGACGCGCGGTTCGGCCAGCTATGTGCTAGAGCGACGGCTGGGTTTAGAGGCTCCTGTATTAGTCGCCATGGAAGATGCACCGGGCAAGCCCGACCCGACCGGACTGCTGCTCACGGTCGCCCAGCTCGAAGCCTCTGGTGCGGCCCCAGCTGCTCCAGGCATCTATGCTCCAGTTATCTATGTAGGCGACACGGTTGCCGATCTGCAAACCGTACAGCGGGCCAAATTACTCCAGCCCCAGCGGCAGTGGATTGGGGTGGGCGTGCTGCCGCCCCATGCCCAGCAGTCTGAAAGCTATGCCCAGGCCTATACGTTGAATCTAAAGCGGGTTGAGGCGAGTCTGGTTCTATCCAACGTGATGCAGCTGAATGGGGAGCAGATTCACCAGCTCTTGGCTGATATGCGCTTAGCCTGATTAAGCAGCTGGGTTTGATTCAACCAAACCTGATTCAGCCAAACATAGGGTAAGGGAGTGCAGAGGGCAAGCCCTCTGCTGGGGCGCAGCCTCCAGATCCCCACCATCCTACAAAGTTTTGGTTTATATAAATGCGGTAAGGCTCGACTTGCGCCTGGTTGAACCGGCTTGAAGGCTGTAGAAAAATGCTGACTGCAAAATTTGGATAGCTGCGAGACTTGAACGGCTGGCGGATGGTGCGACTGAGCAGATGAGCAGACTGAAACCCAGGGGAACACAGGATGAAGCGGCTTGCTGAAATTTCAGGTTCAGCGAAATTTGAAGAACAGGTTTGATTTCAGTTGTTAATTAGTCTTGCTCGAATCTTGCTTGAATCGGTTTTGCCTGCGTGGCACCAGTCCGATTATGCCAGTCTTGTGGGCTGAAGACCCGGTCTTTTGTTAAATCCAGCCTTTGTGATTTGGCTTAGACAATAGCAGGTAAAGCCATTCCAGGCCCATGTCGCTGACCCATTGCGGGATCGCAGGGCGGCTGTCGCTCTGGCCGCTCCGGCTAAACGAGGAAGTGAATGAAACTCTCATCGCCATTTCCTTGGGTGATTCAGTGTTTTCACTAGCTTACTGAACCAACATCAAGGGATCTCTGGGGACTGGTCCTCGCTTGATAAAGATCTGATGAAGATCCGAGGAATCAGAAACTTGGTAATTAGGACAGGGTATAAACCTGTACCGCCGACTTACTATTTTGTTGAGTAAATTCTAAGGGGCCGACGGCAGGCAGGACTGTTCAGGTAAGGCTGTTTAGCTCAGGTAAGGCTGTTCAGATATTGAGGGGCCTACCGAATTTAGTAGAAGCGAATTTCAGGAACTCATGGCTGGACTTGAGCCAGTTGGTCTAACCAAACTTGAGCAACTCTCGAATCTCGGGGCAGTTTTAGCCCAGTCGCCCGGCGGGAACGCGACGAATGGACAGGGTTTTCTGTCTGAACAGTCTGCGGGTGCGCTCCGCAATCGCCAGCGGCAGCACAATTCCCCAAAACAGCGCGCCCACCAAAACAATCAGCCAGGACATTCGGTGCGATTTGGCGGTGGACTGATCTAGCCAGAAGGCTGCGAGCAGGATGACAAAGAAGACTCCGGCGGTTAGCAGGTAGAAAGAAACAAAGGTTGTTAGCATAATTCAGCTCCTTGACCGTCGATGAGTGCTGAACTACCAATCTGAAGCAATTGCCAGAGCAGATCAGTAAGCTAGATCAATACCAATGGGACAGTTAGATAACTGTCTTTCAACTCTACAAGCTAAATACTCTCCCAACCGGAAATTTTAAAGATTTCATAAAGATGACATAAAAATTCGCAATTTCTCGGGGAATTACGGAGCCGCGCCAGGGCATTCGCCCCCGTTCTGGGCCTAGATTGCTTGGGCCTAAATTACTTGGGCCTAGATTTGCTTAAGAAGCGACCGGGCGATTGCGTAGCCCCGACTGGAACACCTGACCAATCACTTCTTCAATTGGTGGATCGGTCACCGTCAGGTCAACTACTTCAAATTGGGCCAAGAGCTGAGTTATGGTCGCCGTCAGATCTTCCTGGGGCACAATCAACCGGACGGCCCGGCCAGATAGCTCCTTCACCTCGGCGTAGGGTTGCAGGGCCGCCAGCGGCTGCTCTTGGGCTAGCTCCAGCGTCACCTCGCGGCAGGGGGCAAACTGTTCCAGCAGGCCGTCCAGGCTGCCGTCATAGATCAGCTGCCCGGCGTAGATCACTAAAACCCGCTGGCAGAGCGCCGTAATGTCGGCCATGTAGTGGCTAGTCAGCAGCACGGTGGCCCCATAGCGCTGGTTGTACTCCCGCAGAAATTCCCGGACGCTGACCTGGGCGTTCACATCCAGGCCCAGGGTGGGTTCATCCAGAAACAGCACCTTGGGGCGGTGGATCAGAGCAGCCAGCAGTTCGGCCTTCATCCGCTCACCCAGCGACAGTTTGCGCACCGGCTGGGTCAGTTTGTCGGTCAGGGTCAGCATTTCGCTCAGCTCCCCCACCCGCTGTTTCAGGTCGGCATCGGAGATGCCATAGACGGCGGCGTTGATCCGCAGCGAGTCCAGGGCGGGCAAGTCCCAGATCAGCTGCTGTTTTTGCCCCATCACCAGAGTGATTTTGCGCAGAAAGGCGGCATCCCGGCGAAACGGCACATGACCCGAAACCAGGACTTTGCCCGTTGAAGGATGGATCAGGCCAGTCAGCATTTTCAGGGTCGTGGTTTTCCCGGCTCCGTTTGGCCCCAGAAAGCCGACAACCTCGCCTGCCGCAATCTGGAACGAGACAGACTGGACTGCCGCCACCGAGCGGTAGGTGCGTTGAAAGAAATGCCTGAGGGTACCGGCCAATCCGGGCTCTTTGACCGCAACCGGATAGACCTTACTGAGATTTTCAACCGTAATGATGGAAGACAAAGCCTGGCTCGCTGTTGGGGGGACGCAAATTAGGGCAGAATCGCTGCAATCCTGGCCTTAGGCAGCTTGTACGAATAAGTTGATCACCTGGATCGGTCTACTGGCTTGAACAAGGGGCTTAAGCCCCTTGCCTGCTCAGGTTATTTTTACAAGACTCCTTACTTTATTGACTTGATTTCATTGTCCTACAGGATTTTTCTCTAAGCCTCTGGTGATAGGCTGATTATTTTTGCTCCGGGTGCTGGGTGGCGGGCAAATCCACGCCCAGCTGGTTAATTACCCGCAGCATCTGGTAAAGCCGACCCAGATCGCGCTGGTTGAAATGGAGCGCCAGCCGGGGCAGATGGGCCGTCTCGCCGCTGCCTTCCTGGGGCAGGGCGGTGGTCTTCTCGATCTG
>JBJTUI010000302.1:0-8009 GCA_046080625.1 Elainella sp.
TGACGGATGGGGGGCCGAACCCGGCGGTCTCCCAGGCCAATCTGAAACAGGCGATTCAGCAAATCAACGCCCTACAGCTGGCCGAACTGAACAACTTTCTGGGCTGCAACCTGGCCCAAATCGTCGAATTGGACGATGTCATTGCCGACGCTACTGCCGCCAAGCTCTACCCGATGCTGTTGCCCAACCAGCTGGCCGTTGTGTTAGAGCGACCGGGCAATCAGCCGCTGCTGATCCATCAGGTGCCCAAGCCCCGCGCCGAACTGCTGGCAATGCTGCAACAGCTGCGCCGCGACCTCAGCGCCCCCGACCGCACCCCCGAAGCCGTGGCTGGCCTGAGCCAGCTGCACCAGTGGCTGATTGCGCCCTTTCAGGCCCAGCTCGACAGTTCGATCAAAACTCTGGTGTTCGTGCTGGACGCCGAGCTGCGCAATGTGCCCATGGCGGCCCTGTATGACGCGCAGCAAGCAGACTATTTGATTAGCCGCTATGCTGTGGCCGTGGCCCCTCGACTTGAGCTGTTCCAGCCCAGTCCGCGTCCGGCCCAGCTCAATCTATTTCTGGGCGGGGTGGGCGAGCCCCAGACCCTGGACGATCGCAGCTTTCCGCGCATTGAGTACCTGACGCCTGAGCTAGAGCAAATCCAGACCCTGGTGCGGGCCAAGACGCCCCTGCTCAACGCCGACTTCACGGAGGCCAACCTGGAGCAGCGGCTCCAACAGGGGGATTTCTCGGTCGTGCATCTCAAAACCCACGGCATCTTCAGCTCTGATCCGGAGGCCAGTTTCATCGTCGCCTACCGCGAGCTGATTACCGGGCGCGATCTGGGGCGGCTGATTCAGCTGGGCAAAACCGACCGCCGCTTGGGCGAAAGTGCCCTGGAGCTGCTGGTGCTGAGCGCCTGTTCGACGGCTCAGGGTGACAATCGAGCCGTGCTGGGTCTGGCAGGCGTGGCCGTGCAGGCGGGGGCGCGCAGCGTGGTTTCTACCCTGTGGGAAGCCCAGGATCGACCGAACACAGAGCTGATGGTGCGGTTTTATCAGGCTTTGCTCGACCCGCAGGTCAGTCGAGCCGAGGCTCTGCGGCAGGCTCAGCTGCATCTGCTGGCCCAGGGCTACACCACGCCCCACATCTGGGCCACCTACCTGCTGGTGGGCAACTGGCTCTAGGCTAAAAGCTAAGAGAGCGGCGCAAAAAGCTTTCCAGCGACTCCAGCTTAAAGTCGAAGATTGACTCCAGCTGCGCGATCTCCTCGGTTGAGCAAAAGAACTCGTTGGCTAGCAGCGTCCGCAGCGTTCCCAGCCCCTGCTGGGCAGTCGGATTCACCAGTCCCAGCAGCGTCCTCACCCCGTCTACCGCCGCTAAGGGCGGATTCAGCACCAGCGGCTCCCGGTTAAAGATTCGGCCAAAAATCTGGGGAATCTCCGCCCGGCGCAGCACCTCTGGGCCGCCCACCGCCAGGGTCTGGTTCAGGGCCGCAGGGGTGGTAGCCGCGTCGGCTGCGATGCGGGCCAGATCGTCCGTGCTGACAATCGAACTGCGCGACTGCGGATCGCCTACCAGCAGGTAAATCCCCGTCTGGCGAAACTGCTCGGCCAGGGGCAGCAGATTGGAGGCAAACCCAGAGGGCCGCAGGATCGTATAGCTGAGGCCGCTGGCCTTGAGGTGCTGCTCTACGGCCCACTTGGCCTTAAACACGGGTGCATCCTCGTAGCCCCGGTCGGCCCCCAGCACCGACACAAACACAAAATGCTCGATCCCGGCGGCCTTGGCGCTGTCGATCAGGTCGATATTAGCCCGGTAGTCGATCGCCCCGGCCCCGCCCCGGCTGGCGGCATTCGAACCATGGGCGCTGATCACATAGCGCGAGCCCTGGCAGGCTTTCTGGATATCGCGCTCTGACTCCAGATCGCCAATCGCAATCTGGGCTCCCCGATGTTCTAGCTCACCATAGCGGGAGGTCAGCCGGACAAAGGCTCGCACGCTCTTGTCTTGCTCTCGCAGTCGCCGCACGATTCGGCGGCCCAATCCACCCGTTGCGCCCGTGACTAAAAACATTGCTCTACTCTCCAACCCCAAACTTTAGGAACCGATGGCAGGCAGCCGCTTATGCAGAAACAGCTGGCGTGACTGGCCCAGCAGCAGCGACAGCGGATTGACCTCAATTCGCTGCACCCGATAGCCAGCCTTTCGATAGAGTCGGCGAGCCGGATGGTTGTTTTCAAGTACATGCAGGTAGAGATCCTGGAAGCCCCAGCCCAGCGCCACCTGTTCACACATTCGCAGCAGTTCCTGGGCCACCCCCTGGCGGCGATAGTCGGCCCGCACCGCCAAATTCGAGAGATAGAGGTATTTGTCGCTCCAGGGCTGGAGCAGGGGTGGCGCTTTCAGGTTCATTTCCACGGAGCCGAGCAGCAGGTCAGCCCTGCCAGCCAGCAAACTAGCAGCCGTTGGGGTGGCGCGCTCCGAAACTTCAGAGAGGATGCGCTCGCGCAGGCAGGGATTAATTGCCACCAGACAGGCGTAGTGGGGGCCTCTGGTGTGCAGCCGACTGCGCAGATCTTCGTGAATTCCTGCCCTCAACAAAGGATACAGCCAGCGTCCCCAGCCCTCCTGACCGTGAAAACTGCTGGCCAGCACCTCGGCTAAAGCGGGTAAATCCTGCTGCCGCACGGTTCGGACCAGAAACCGACTGGTTGAGGCTGCATGGGCTGGAGTTAAACAGGCCGCAGGGCGATAGGCGGAGTCGGTTGGAGCAGGAGATGGACCGGGATCGACAGCTGGGCTAGATAGGGTGCCAGAAGGGTCAAAAGAGCCAGGGTTTGAGGAAGACAAGGGCTGCGTGGACATGCGGGTAGTAGAGCGAAGATGCCCTCATTGTAATCGCGACAATCAGTTCTCGGATCTGGGCGGATCTGGGGTTATAACCGGATGGGGGCTGGGCATCCTTTGGGGGGGGTTACCCCCTGGGCTCCCTCCCGGGTTCCCTCCCTAGGCTCCCGCAAAATCGTTCTGACTATTCCTCGGCCCGGGTTGAACTACCAGTTTTTCATTCTGCCCCAGCGCCCATGACCTCAACCTTGTTTCACCCAACGGCTCTACAGCCTGAGGAGGGCGGTGTATGAATCCCCTCTCCTCCAACTCGCAGATCCAATCAGCCGTCAAGTCAGCTGTTAAACAGACGATCCTGGTTGTAGACGATGAGCCCGACAACCTCGATCTGCTCTACCGCACCTTCCATCGCGAATTTAAGGTGCTGCGGGCCGAAAATGGGCCAGCCGCCCTCGAACTCCTGGCCCAGGTGGGCGAAGTGGCCGTGATTATCTCGGACCAGCGGATGCCGCTGATGAGCGGAACCGAGTTTCTCAGCCTCACGGCTACCCAATATCCCGACACCATCCGCATCATTCTGACAGGCTACACGGATGTGATGGATCTGGTCGAGGCGATCAACTCCGGCAAGGTGTTCAAATATGTCACCAAGCCCTGGGACGAAGAAGAGCTGAGAGCCGTGGTGCGACAGGCAATTGACACCCACAACGTGCTCAAAACCCGCACCCAGGAATTGCGCCGCACCCTGCGCCAGGAATCGCTGCTGAACACCGTCACGAATACGATTCGGCAGTCCTCCAACTACCAGCAGCTGCTCCAGACCATCGTGATGACCGTGGGCCGCATGTTTGAAGCGGACTGCTGCATCCTCCGACCGCTGCAAGATCAGCAGCTGCAAGACGACACCTTTGTCTACAGCGCCACCCCGGTAGCCATATCCACCGATCTGCTCAAACACAGCCTTTGGGCCGTGGACGATGTTGCGCTGATCACCGATGCCCAAACGGCCCCCCAGATTCAGGCCGACCCAACCGGGCTGCGGCAGGCGGCCTACCAGTCGGCTGGGTTTACCTCCAGCCTGATTGTGCCGCTGATCTACAAGCAGGAAACCATGGCTGTGCTGGCCTTGCACCAGTCCAGTCAGACCCGCCAGTGGCAGGACGATGAAGTCCAGCTCGTGCTGATGGTTGCCAATCAGGCGGCCCCGGCTCTAGCCCAGGCGTTGGCCTACGAGCAGGCGCGAGCCCTGGCCAAACGGGAAGTTCTGGTAAATACGATCACGGCTGCAATTCGATCTAGCCTCGACCCCCAGGCGATTTTTGCGGCTATTACCCAGCAGTTGGGTCAGGCTCTGCATGTCGATGGCTGCGCCCTGTCGCTCTGGACTGCCGAAGATGAGTTCGTGCAATGTGTGGGCCTGCACGATGCCACCCAAGATCTCTTGGCTCATGGTTCCGGTCAGCCGGAGCTGCCCCAGTCCCTGCCCCAGTCGTTTGCCCCAATCGACGGCAACCCGGTCTTGCGGCAGCTGCTGGAAACCCAGGCTCCGGTAGTGGTAGATGACCTGAGCCAGCAGGACGAAATGAACGTCACCGACTTACCGCTGCGGGCGGCAGCACGAGCCCTACTGGTCGTACCCCTGCTCTATGATGGCAAGATTATCGGCAGCATTTCGCTGCGCCAAACCCGCCAGCCGCGCCGCTGGGAAAAGGCGGAGGTCGAGCTGGCCCAGGCCGTAGCCGCCCAGGCTGCGATTGCGGTGCATCAGTCACGGCTCTATGAAACCACCCGCCAACAGGCTGAACAGTTGCGCGAACTCGATCGCCAGAAAACCGAATTTTTTCAAAACGTCTCCCACGAATTTCGCACTCCGCTCACCCTCACCCTCGGGCCACTGGAATCGGCTGTCGACCAACAGCAGGGTCTGTCCTACGACCAGTCGGTCATCGCCCTGCGTAACTCGCGCCGGTTGCTGCGGCTGGTCAATCAGCTCCTGGATTTGCAGCGCCTGGATGCAGGCCGGATGCAGCCCCAGTTTCGCCCCTGCGAGCTGCACCAGTTTGTCGAGCAGATCGTGGATTCCTTCCGGCCCTACTGCCAGAAAAAGCAGATCCAGCTGACGGCCCAGCTCACCCCCTGCCCCGAGGTCTATCTGGACGCCGAGAAGTTCGACAAGGTGCTGTACAACCTGCTGTCCAACGCGATTAAATTCACCGAGGCGGGGGGCCAGATCGAAGTGGGGCTTCAGCCAACAGCGGCTCACTGCCTGATCCAGGTCAGAGACACAGGCGTTGGCATCCGGGCCGACCAGATCCCCTACCTGTTCGACCGATTCCGGCAGGCAGACGGCTCGGCCAGTCGCAGCTACGAGGGCACCGGACTAGGGCTATCTCTAGTGAAAGAGCTGGTTGAGCTGCACGGCGGTCGCGTCTCGGTCAGCTCGGTCTATGGCCAGGGAACCCTGTTCTCGATTGAGCTGCCCCTGGGCAAATCCCACCTGCCCACCCAGCAGATCAGCGAACTGCCGGTCGAAATTGAGCAGAGCCGCGCCACAGTCGAGCTAGCCGACATTGAAACCGACTTCACCGGACTCCAGCCTCTTCTCCCCGATCCCCTCCCCTCCTCATCCCTATCTCCCCCACCCCCCTCTAGCCGCCTGCTCGTCGTAGACGACAACGCCGACATGCGCAACTATGTCACCCGCGTCCTGCAGCAAGCTGGCTACGAAGTCTGGACAGCTCGCCAAGGGGCTGAAGGCTTCAACCTAGCCCAGAGCCTGAAGCCACATTTGATCCTGACCGATCTGATGATGCCGGTGGTGTCGGGCCTGGAAATGATTCAGCTAATTCGGCAGGACGACAACCTGCGCTGTACCCCCGTTGTGCTGCTGACGGCCAAGGCCGACGAAGACACCCGAATCGAAGGAGTCGAAATTGGGGCCGACGCCTATTTGTCTAAGCCGTTCAACGACCGCGAACTGCTGGCCGAAGTCCGCAACCTGCTGGCCCTGAAGGCCAACGAGCACCGCGTCACCGAACTCAATACCTACCTGACCGAATCGGTGCTACAGCGATTTCTGCCGCCTGCTCTGGTACAAAAAGCAGCCCAGGGCCAGCTGACCCTCGACCTCCAGCCCGAACCCCGCATGATTACGGTGCTGTTTAGCGACATTGTCGGCTTTACCCAGCTCTCGAATACGCTGCGGTCGCGGCGGGTAGCAGAACTGCTGAACGAATATCTGTCGGAAATGAGCCGGGCCGTGTTTGACAATGGCGGCACGGTCGATAAATTTATTGGCGATGCCATTGTGGCGATTTTTGGGGCACCCGAAGACCTGACGCCAAATGAACAGGTGCGCCGGGCTCTGGCCGCCGCTCGCCAGATGTATGGCGCTCTGGAGCAGTTGAATCAGCGCTGGCAGTCCCAGGGGCTTGACCCCCTGCGGTTTCGCTGCGGCATTCATCAGGGCACAGCTGTTGTCGGCATGTTTGGTAGCGCAGAACGTTCTGATTACACGGCGATTGGCCCCTGTGTCAACATTGCCGCCCGCCTGCAAGAAGCGGCAGAACCCAATGCCATTCTGGTTTCTGCCGCCGTAGCCGATTATTTAGATGACCCCAGCCTGACCAAGTTCAGTCCGCTCCAGCTGAAGGGCGTGGATGAAACGGTTTTGACCTTCAAGATTGATCCGAGAGCCATAGTTAGGCCAGAGAACCAAGCTAGGCCAGAGAGTCAGGCTCCTGAACTTCAAACCAGTCCCTGAGATCCGCTGGTGAGGTGAGAATTACCCGGCTGAACCCTTGCTGGCTGCCTCCAGAGCTTCAGCTTCCTTGGCCAAGCGCCGTTTGCGGGCATAGAGCTGGATCACAGCGGCCATCGCCACGATCATCGCCACAATTCCCCAGGACGCCGCCGAGGTCGGGAAGTTGTTTTTGAACACGGCCAGCAGCACCACAATCACAAACAGCACGGTCGGAAACTCGTTAAACCAGCGGAACTGCTGCCCGGTGAAGCGAAACTGTCCTGCCGCCATTTCTTTCATCAGCCGACTGCAAAAGTGGTGGTAGCCCACCAGAACCGCCACCAGCCCGATTTTGACGTGCAGCCAGGTGTCCTTCAGCAGGTCGGGAGCTGCAATCAGCATTGCTGCGGCCATTGCCAGGGTCAGGATCATGGCAGGCGTCATAATGATGCGGTAGAGCCGCTTTTCCATCACCTGATACTGCTGCTGCAAAATTGCCCGCACGGCCTCTGGCTGCTCGTTGGCCTCGGCATGATAGACAAACAGACGCGGTAGATAAAACATGCCTGCGAACCAGGCCACAATTCCAACGATATGAAACGCTTTAAACCAGAGGTAGGGCATAAATCAAGATCCTCAGTAGTCTTGTTAAAGGTGGCTGTTTGCCTGTGACTCCGGCAGCTTTCTGTGATTGGCAGTCTCAGCGATCAGACCATCACAGAGTCGGCATCGATTCAGCAGACAGGCCCAAACTTTATCTATATCCAGAGATCTATTTTACCGAGTTCGGTCTGGCATTTTCCGCTGCGTCGCAAGCTGTAAAGAATTGATGCAGTTGTGCAGCTGTTTTGGCAGAAATGCCGATTAGCTCTGAGGATTTAGCCCAGCGATGCTCTGTCGTATCCCCCGTTATCCCCCTGCTGTCAGGAAAACCCCGGTCTTCTCAGGTCTGCTTCAAACAGCGTGTTTGAACAGCGTATCCAGGTAGACTCTTGCGGCCCGGCGATAGCTGCGAGAGGCATCCGGCGTAGTGCTGCTGCCGTTTTGCAACAAGAACAGCGACAGGGCCGCCGAAAAAACCCGATCCTGGTCCCAGTCCGGATGGCCATCCAGATAGTTTTGCAGGGACTCGTGAAGTTCTTCAGGGATCTCTGCCAGGATGCTGACCGTAGTGTGCATAGAAACCTCTAACTCATGTAAGGTGAACTGCTGGTTAAGGGCGACAAGCCAACCTCCTCCCGCCTGCTGAATGCGCGTTTTCGCCCACCGCAGCTTAGGAATGCTGAATTGTAGCGGAAAGCAGCGCTAACGTAACTCAAACTTTGATAACTGTCCCAAACCAGTTCGGCAGGCAGCTTTCAGAGGTCAAGCTAGAGCGCTGTATTGAAGTCGGTCGCATCATTTTGGCTAGCAGGGGGCAAGCTTGTCAATGCCA
>JBJTUI010000303.1:0-5826 GCA_046080625.1 Elainella sp.
CCTTTGAGCTTTTGGGCAGTTTTGATGTAGAGCGCTTTGAGTTCGTTGTTCAGTTCCGGCATGGGGAATAACCTTGGTTAGATAGATTAAGGTTCTCTTGCCAGTATTATAGGATCAATCATTACTTGGAAGTCTCTAAAACCCTGTTCAATTTAATCAAGCCCAGCTACTTACAATCTGAACTTGAGGAGCCAGGACGGACGGCGCTGATCCCATTATGCGGTTGATCAGGCGGCTGGATACAGCTTCAGCCAAAACCGATCGCGGTTCGCTACGCTGGTAGGCGTTCCCAATCGGCCATGGCACCGGATAGCGAGGCAACCGTGAGATTCGCAACCCTGAGATTCGCAAGACAACTGGCACAATGGACGCACAGAGTAGGCTGGGCAGCCCTCCTGGGCTGGGGACTGACGGGCTGCGAACCGATTGAGCAGATTTTGCCGTCCCTGCCCCCACTCAACCTGCCGCCCCTCCAATTCCCACCGGGTTCTCCCTCTAGCAGTCCTTCTAGCAGTCTGTCACCAGAGACCTCGTCGGGCCAATCGAGTCAGACAGCCCAGATGGAACAGAAAGTGCAGCAGCAGATCAACGCGATTCGGCAGCAGCAGGGCTTGACGGAGCTGCACCATAATAACAAACTGGCTGAGGTAGCTCGGAACTACAGCCGCCGCATGGCCGAACAGGACTTCTTTGCCCATGTCGGCCCCGAGGGCGATACGCTGGCCGACCGGGTCGGGGCTGCTGGCATTTTTTATTTCAGGGTGGGCGAAAATCTGTTTACCAGTACGAATATCCCTGACCCCGTGCCTGCTGCCGTTGAAGGCTGGATGAACAGTCCAGGCCACCGCGAGAATATTTTGCGCTCCGAATACCGAGAAACGGGCATCGGCATCTGGCACACTGGCAACACCTACTATTTCACCCAGCTATTCATGCGCTCGCTCTAATCTGGCCGGTAGTCATAAAATCTGCTGACCTGGATCAGGCACCTGGGTCAGAATAGTAGAACTATTGATTTAGGTGAGCCAATCATGGCGATTAGAGGTGATGCTGGTTGGGACTTGGCCGTCAGCAACCGAGGGCAGCTCGTACTTGTGGTGCAGATCAAGCGTAAAACCAACGCCTCGCCGCAGTGGGCAGCAGAGCTGCGTCACAATATTCTTGCCCAAACTGCTTTCCCAGGCGTCCCCTATTTTCTCATCGTTTTTCCAGACAGATTTTATCTCTGGCTCAAGTCTGATCAGTCTAATCAGAGCGAGCCAGCCTACAGCGTTGATGCAGCTCCTGCACTTCAGCCTTACTTTGCAAGAGCGGGAGTTACGGCTGATCAAATTAGCGCAGCCAGCTTTGCGCTGATCGTGTCGTCCTGGCTGGGAGAAATCATTCACGCCGAGCGGATTGAAACCACGGCCCAGCCCTGGCTAATCGAGTCGGGGCTTTATGCGGCCATAGCGGGTGGCAAATTGGAATACGAGGCGGCTGCGTGACTATTTCGTGAATATCTACGTCGAAACCAACTTTGTTTTAGAGTTAACCTTCGAGCAAGAGCAGTGGGCGAGCTGTGAACAGATCTTGCAGCTTTGTGAAGCAGGGAGCGCAAAGCTGATTATTCCAGCCTACAGTCTTGCCGAGCCGCATGAAAAGCTGATTCGTCAGGCCCGCAGCCGCCGGGAGCTACAGCAGCTATTGGACGCTGAGTTGCGTCAGCTCTCTCGAACCGCTTCCTACACAAGCCGCATCCAAAGTATTCAGGATATTGCCAGTCTGATGGTGCAAAGCAATGAAGAAGAACGGCAGCGCTTTATCCAATGCCGTACTCGCCTGTTTAACAGGGGGGGAGTTGTAGCGCTTGATACCAGCATTTTGCTTGAAGCAGCTTCCTATGAAACGACTTACGATCTCACACCACAAGATGCGCTGGTTTTGGCATCAGTGATCACCCACCTGCGGCGCGACCTGCCTCAACAAGCCTGCTTCTTAAACCGCAACTCTAAAGACTTTGGCAGTCCCGACATTGGGCAGGCGCTGGATCAGTTCAACTGCCGGGTGATTTCACGATTTGATCGCGGCTATCAGTTTATTCAGTCGCAGGTATCAGCAGAGCCGTCAGGGCTGTGACATAGCAAACAAAGGGCTGGATAGAACATTTTTGGTTAGGGTGGGGTGCAGGGATAGAACCCCTGGAGGCGGAGCTCCAGCCCTGTCAAGGCGCTGAACGAGGATACTAGGTTTGACCGTTTTGGTTACAACCACGGCTGGAAAAACCAAATCTTTTCCTTGAGAGTTTGAAAATTCGGAACGAAGAATCAGGGTTTCACTATTATTCTTTGGGCTAAATTTAATATCTTGACGGGCTGGGGCGGAGCCCCTACACCCCTCTTGTCCTAAGCCAAGTGCGTAGCACTATATTTTCATTGAGTTGTCCAAGACTCAGGCAGTGCGATCGGCGGGTTTTCGGCCTGCCATTCTGCGATCGCCTGTTTCAAAGCAGGATCGGACGCTGCGGAAATTAACAACAGTTTGAACTGCTGATCTCGGCTCAGGTAGGCGGCATAGGAAGATTGCAAATAGGGGCGATAGTCTGGATTATCCAGGAGATGTACTTCAAAAAAGGCCAGCCTCAAGGCACTCGCATAGTCATGAATCAGGTCAGGGGCAGGCAGCGTCAAGTGCGTTGCAGAATTGATGGCTTGCGTCACGCCTGCATCCAACTGGGAAAAGTCCACATGGGCCTGTCCTTCTGCCAGAGCCAGATATTTAAAGGGCGTGGTTAAACTTGGAAACGAGCGGGCCTGTTCAAACACGGCTGGAGCCGCTGGATCATAGCTGCCAGAGCCAATCATCACCGGAATTTGAATTTTCGCCAATCCCTCAGGACCAAAAAGGCTGTAATTCACCGGATTTGCCGCAAAGACCGCAGTGACTCGATCGTCCCGGAAATTATACTCCTGTCGAGGCAGGCTGAGGGCGCGGCACGATAGCAGCAGGGAGGTGTTGGGATAAGCCAGCCGCTTGCACTCCTCCTCTAAAAACTCAAAATCGATGGTGGCTCCGGCCACGGCCATCACGCCATAGCCGCCAAAGGAATGACCTGCCACACCCACGGATTGCAAATTGAGCCGTCCTTCAAACTCGGATAAATTCCGCCATTCCAATTCGTCAATCACGTAGCTGATATCCTGGGGCCGATCGATAAATTCAGAAGTGAGAAAGACCTGTCGCGAGAGTCCCGTCTTGAGCGCTTGGGCTTGGAGATGATCGCTGCCGGGGTGTTGGGGTAGCGCGACGACATAGCCATAGGAAGCCATGTGCTCTGCGGCTCTGGCAAAGTCTTCTGGTCTGGAACTCAGCCCATGAGAGAAGATCAGCACAGGAGCTTGACCGCTTCGCCACTGTTGAGGCCGATAAACATCTACATAGAACTGGCGGTTACGGCTGGCATCCGTGAGTTGCCAGCGCTGGGAATCCACCCCAAACGGCCCTGTCTGTCGCAGATCGGGGAGTTGAGCAAAATCGACCGGAGGCGTATGACTCGCTTCCTGGGCTGCCTGTTGCTTAAGTTCATTGGTGAAATAGGTGGTAGCCTCAACAACACGATCGATCGTGCGTCTCAAAATCAACAGATTTTCCAGATTCACCCAAATGTCAGTCGGGTAATTTCGAAGAATGCTGAGCAAAGACATCCCTTCTGGATCGAGGGTAGACAAAATCAAGGTCGATCGCAGGGCATACATACCGTTGATGCCGCGAGGACTACCAATATAACGGCCCATCCGAGTCAGAAGATCTTCCCCAATGTCGCTGTAGAAAAACTGGGATGGCAAGAGCGGATCGATTTCAGCTCGCTTAACCAGAGCCTCGCGAAATTTCGCTTTAGCGGCTTCATCGACTTTGGCAATCCAGAAATAAAAAGCCAGATCGGGATTGACTTCGCCTGTAGTCGCAAATTTCTCAAGCGATTGGATCGAGAGCGATCGGTAAAAGGGACCGTAGACGAATGAAATTTTTTCGGCGGCGGCGAGCGGCAGGGCTGTAGCCAGGGCAGTAACCAGGGCAGATAGGCCACCTAAACTGAACAGTCCCAGTCGTTTCAGACGCCGCTGCTTAAGGGATTGCGATCGGCGAGAGAAGTTGGGGGAAAGGGAGATTGCCATAGGTTTACCTGTTAGGGAATCACTGTCCAGTTATATAGGCGTATCTTACATTAGCGCGTCATAGCTGCTTGTGTTGAATCAAGACTGCTATCGATCGAAGATTGATGAAAATAAGTAGGTAGTCTGATTTTGTCAGGAATAGAGAGAATATAGAGGATGTTCAACGACCCGCTGGTCGGGCTTGCAGTTCGGCATTGTCATGGTGAATGAAATTCTAGAGGTTGATTCTCTTTCTCTTTACTAATGTGAAGGGCAGACGACCTCAATTTAATTCTCGATAGCGCACCTCTTGTTGGGGAATAGCAATTCTAACGCCTGCTGCTTTAAATACTTGATTTAATCGCAGACGAAATTCACGACTGACACCAAATTGCTGCCCTGGTTCAGTTTGGGTGCGAATTTTGAGCAAAACGCCATTCTGGTCAAATTGTTCAACGCCCAGAATATCGGGTTCTCCGGTTAGATGCTGTTTCCAGATTGGATCGGTTTTCATGGTCTGAAAAACTTCTCTCATCAGGGTCATAGCCTGCTTTAAATCAGTGCTGTAATCCACTAAAACAGTGAGATCCATCCGCGACCAATCTTTTGAGCGGTTCGTCAATTGGCTGATCTCACCATTTCGAATAGTAATCAATTCCCCCGCAGAGCTACGAATTTGTGTGATGATCACTCCCATCGCTTCCACCACACCGGATGCATCCTTCACAGCAACAGTATCCCCGATCGTCAATGCATCTCGCGCTAGCAATATCCATCCTGTTAAGGCATCTTTAATCATGGATTGAAAAGCGAGAGAAATGGCGAGTCCCAGTACACCAATCTGGGTGAATAGGGTTAATCCGGTTGAGATGGACACCAAACTGTAGGCAAGCACAAGACCGACAACTACCCAGAAAATTGTAATCATCCCTTTCCAGGCGGGTGAGAGTACCAGTAATCGCCTGCGGCGACGGTCAATTTGAGCAAGGGATAGCTGGTCTTCTGTCCCAACCCATTTGTTCAACATACGATCGATAAATAGGTGGCTCAGGATAATCAAAGAGGTAATCAAAATTCCCAATAGAAATAGCATCAGGGGTTGCCGGAAAAGCAAAATTCCTAGCGATCGGGTCTGCGGAAAACGTTGTAGCACCCAGGCAACTCCAGTCATGCCAGCCCCCAGCATAGACAATTGCAGAGTCCGTTTCTGCCATGTCTTGCGCTCAATGCGGCGTTTCAATTCAAATAAATGGTTTTGCTGTTCTGAGAGATTTGGAGAAGTCTCTCCATCGTCATCAGGAATTGTCTGGGCCTGAGTGAACAAAATCTGTTGATCGGGAAATACCTGACGCAACTGGCGACGAATTTTGTCCATTCGTTGTTGCCATAGATAAAGGAGCGTTACCAGAAGAACGGCAATCGCCCCACCCATGACTGCCCTTTTGAGGTGTTGCTGCTGGGCAGAAGGCTGTCGTTCCTCAACGGCTTGCAACAACCCCTGCCGAATCTGCTGAGCATATTCCTCCACTAACTCTGCTTCGGTTAATCCATGAATTTCCGCATCTAATGTTGTGACCGTCACAATGGGGCTGCTCGTCTTCCCATCTGCGACCACCTGAACTGCATACTGTTGATTGAGTCGAGCCGTGATTACTTGTAGCGCCTCTGGATCCCCAGCATTTTCCATCAGATA
>JBJTUI010000304.1:0-4155 GCA_046080625.1 Elainella sp.
ATATACTGTTGCTGATGACGGTAGTAGAGTTTCTGCCATTCCTCGGGGTCGAAAGGCTTTGCTTGTAGCGCTTGTGTTTGGTTCATTGCTCTCCCTCATCCTTTACCTGACTTTACCTGATCTTATACCGGGAAGGGAGTAGTTTATCAACGGTGCCAACGGCTTTTACAACAACAGGCATTGATTCGAGGATTAACAGACTATCACTGGCTCCCCAGAGACGAGGTGGCTTAACTATGTGCATTTATCCCGATATGATATTACACCCATCGTTCATCTGGTCACAACCTCCTATCAAACTGGCATGAAAGTCTTGGTAGACGAATTAGAACAGTATCAACCCTCTTGGCAGCGCTCTGAAACATTGCCCAAATGGGACATCACGATTCTCCCCGCTTGATGGGTACTTTATCTCTCCGCAGATCCCTAGGCTGCCGATGTCAGGATGAGCCCGATGATCCAGAGGTGTGGTGGAACTAGCGAGTTGATCCATCAGCTGTCGATACAGCATTAACCGCAATGCTTCATCCAGAATATCGCGAACGATTCGTCCTGTAGCTTCTGCCAACAGCACTATACTGATCAATGAAGCTCAATCAAGCGCTGTAAGGCATTATCCTATGTCTCAATCCACCTCCGATCCATCCGCATCCACCCAGGCCCAGAACGTTTTGGGCGGGCCGCTTCAGACCTGCTCTACCTCGCCCATGACCGGATTTTATCGGGACGGCTGCTGCCAGACGGGGCCAGAAGACCGGGGCGTACATGTGGTCTGCGCTGAAGTGACCGAAGCGTTCCTCAGCTACACCAAGGCCCAGGGCAACGACCTCAGCACCCCGCATCCAGAGTATGGCTTTCCGGGCCTGAAGCCGGGCGATAAATGGTGCCTCTGCGCCGCCCGTTGGCAGGAAGCCCTAGAGGATGGGGTGGCGCCGCCCGTAGTTCTGGCCGCCACCCATGCCAAGGCGCTGAAATACGTCAGCCTGGACGACCTGAAGCAACATGCGGTCGATTAGGTTGCAGATCGGTTGCAGATCGGTTGCAGATCGGTTGCAGATCTGGCACTCTCCTTTACAATCAGGCTAGCGGTTTGCGCCGCTGTAACCCTGAGAAGATTTACACTGCGAGGCTGTTATGAAGCGGTTTGTGCTAGCGGCTTGCTCGTCTCTGATCTGTCTGAGCGTGGTTTGTCTGAGCGCGATTTGTTTGAGCGTCACGGGCTGGCCCAGCCCTGCTCTGGCCCACAGCGTCTTGACCGACTACCGGCTGGTGGCCGACGCGCTGGAGATCCAGTCGAGCTACAGCACGGGCGAGGTGTTTGAAGGAGCCAAGGTGGTTGTCTACGCGCCCAATGATTCGACCCGCCCCTGGCTAGAAGGCCAGACCGACCAGAACGGCAAATTCCAGTTCCAGCCTGCCGCCAGCCTGCCGGGTGAATGGACGGTGCGGATCGGCGAAACGGGCGACCACGGCGATCTGCTGTCGGTGCCGGTCACGGCTGCCGGAATTGACCTGAACGACATTAGCCAGAACCCGTTTGACAAGCCGCATGAACTGGCCTCACCGACCTTAGATCCGGCCTCAGATACAGACAGCCCGGCAGCCTGGGGGCGGCAAGCTGTACTGGCAGGAGTGCTGTTGAGCAGCAGCTTGGGGATACGCTGGCTAACCCGCTGGCGCAGGAAAGATACAAAATAGGCCAGCTTCAACTGGCTACTGAATCACCTCGACCGGACTGCCCACAGCGATCTGGCCCTGGGTGTGATGCACCAGATTCTGGCCAAAAATCACACCGCCCGGCACTCGGCGGTAGGTGGCCAGGGTCTTTAGCGGTTCGTTGTTAGCGCGAGTTCCCGTGGCCTGGTCGGTGGTGGTAATGATGCAGCGCTCGCAGGGCTTGACTAGGTCAAACATCACGCCGTTCAGGCTGATCTGCTGCCAGGTGTCTTCGGCGTAGGGGTCGCAGCCCGTCACCACCAGGTTGGGCCGAAACCGGTTCATCGGGATCGGGCTGGGCAGTCGCTGATTCAAATCCTCCAGGGAGCCAGCGGAAATCAACAGCAGCGGGTAGCCGTCGGCAAAGCTGACCTGGGCTGGAGCCTCGGCCACGGGGCGGCTGTAGGTGTTACCAATTCTGACCAA
The DNA here is from genome assembly GCA_046080625.1 of Elainella sp. Classification (GTDB taxonomy): domain Bacteria; phylum Cyanobacteriota; class Cyanobacteriia; order Elainellales; family Elainellaceae; genus Elainella. The sequence goes on from JBJTUI010000304.1 coordinate 2,143, forward strand.
ACGGGCCGGTTGGCCCAACGCCTGGGTAAACCACTGGGCCGCCGCTTCGCCCTGATCGGCAGCTCGGCAGTGGTCGCGCCAGATCTGGACAGGTCGGTCGGTGGCGTCGGCAACGCCCGCTAGCGGTAGTTCCAGGGGGGGCTGCCCCGGTGCCGTGAGCTTCAGGCTGTCTGGCCCCAGCGCGGTTTCTACCAAGGCCAGCTGGGGCGCTTCTCGCTGGGAGAGAAACCGACCGGAGGGATTTACCACCATCCAGTTGCGGTCAAACTGAAGCCCCCAGGCGTCGAGCTGGGCCTGATCGACCGCGATGCCGCGACAGGATTTGATGGGATAGACGTGGATTTCGCTGAGGGTGGGTGATGTTGGGGTCATGAGTTTCAGGATGCAGGCAAGAACGGACAAGATCCACTGTAAACCAGGGACTCAAACTTCAGGGCGGTGATCGGGTTTCAGCAGCAGGCTGGCCGCTACAATCCCCAGAACGGCCAAAAGCGCCATCAGGTAAAACGCATAGGTGTAGGAGCCGAACCAGTCGCGAATCCGCCCGGTGGCCAGAGTACCTGTCAAAGCACCGATGCCGTAAGCCGTAAACACCATGCCGTAGTTTTGGGCGTAGCGATCGGGGTTGAAAAACCGCAGGGTGATGGTGGGGGCCATGGCCAGCCAGCCGCCCAGGCAGAACCAGAACAGACAGAAGGCAATCAGGTAGGTTGCCACCTGGCCCTGTCGGGCGTTCAGCATCAGGATTGAGGCAACCAGAATCAGCATGTAAGACGCAATCGCCACATAGCGCGGTTGAAACCGATCGCTGGCCCAGCCAAACAGGGGGCGGCTGATGCCGTTAAACAGGGCAAAGAGGGCCACACTGCTGGCGGCCAGGCCCGGATCGATTGCAATCATTTCCTCCGCCACGGGGCTAGAGATGCCAATCGCGCTCAGGCCAATCAATGCTCCGATGGCATAGCAAAACCACAGCCCGTAGAACGAGCGACTTGTAAGCAAGGCCGGTGGGTAGGTGCTGGCGGTCGTGGTTGTGGCGGCGAAACTGTGGCGGGGCTGCCAGCCCGGAGGCGGCAGCTTCAGTGTGGTGGCAATTGTCGCGATGATCAGCGCAAAGGCAATCCCGAGAATCCGCAGAGTTGAGCTAATGCCGTAGTCCTGAATAAACTGATTGGCTAAAGGCGCAGTCACCAGGGGAGAAAGCCCGAATCCAATAATCGTCAAGCCTACGGCCAAACCTTTCCGGTCAGGAAACCAGCGGGCGACCACGACCATCGGAACGCCATAGGCGATCCCGACGCCAGTGCCAGCAATGACACCATAGGTAAGAATCAGCATACCGATCTGGGAGGCAAAGCTCGACAAAATATAGCCTATTCCTACAATAATTCCGCCAACAGCAGCTGTGATCCGTGTCCCCAGTCGCGGGATATAGAATCCAGTGATGGGCATGAGCATTGCATAGAACAGAAGCACAACCGTGTAGGGTAACAGGCTTTCAGTGGCGCTGATATTCAGCTCGGCTTCCAGGGGCTTTCTAAAGATACTCCAGGAATAGACCGTTCCTAGGCAAAGCAGAACGCTCATCCCCAGCGGAATCATCAGCCATCTTCCTTGCTCTGCGGGCAAGCCAAACAGTTTTAGCTCTGCATCATGACTGGTGGTGATATTCATAGGCTATAGAACTGTAGTCAATCGCTTACGGCCTCATCCTAGGGCTGAACGAGTGGAATTGCTGTTGTTTGACGATCATTTTTGAGAGTTTTTGGGTGGGGTTCTTTCGAGACGATAGAGCGAAATTCCCAGCTTAGACATTGGGTCCCTGAACCGATAAACCAACTCGGGTGCAAAACCCTGCTGATTGACCGCAGATAATAGACCTTCTCCGGGGTTGTAGAGAAAAACATCCTTGAATCCGTCAGGAATCTCTAGAGAACCGGAATCTGACAGCAGAACAAACTGCGTTTCTGGCTTCACCTCATGGGCAAAAGGGGCAATTCCACTGAAGGGCCG
>JBJTUI010000305.1:0-2583 GCA_046080625.1 Elainella sp.
CCCAGCAGGCATTGAGGCCGGATTCAGCTTCGTGGCGGGCAGGGGCAGCTTCAAAAAATCCCGGATCTGGGCTTGCAAATCCAGGGCTTCCTGGCGGCTGGTGTGGGCAAAGGTGATGGCCCGCAGCGCATCGGGCAGCAGCACCGGCTGGTAGTAGCGGTTGCCGTAGCTGTCGGTATGTTCTTTCAGGTCAATTTGCTTCACCAGACCCAGCGGCAAGTCCCGGCGCTGTTTGCCGGTCAGTCGCCAGACCTCGTAGGTCAAGCGGTTCAAATTTTTGTCTAGGGTGAGCCTGCGGGTTTGAATCGTGGCGTACATAACCAGACCGCCAATCAGCAGAAATGGCGTCACAAACAGGCAGGGCAGGAGGGTTTCGGCCTGCCAGCGGCTGTCTTGACTCAGGTGCAGGGCTGAGGGGCGCGACTGATCGACTGACGGGTTGACTAACGGGTCGGCTGGCGGACGCAAAAACTGGTTGGTCTGGTCCATCCAGGCGGCGGGCAAGGCGCGGTTGGCCCTGAGAGAACCGACGTTGAAATAGCCCTCGGGGCTGAACAGGCGAAGCTGATGCACCTCGTAGTCGCCGCCCTCACCGCTGCGGGTTTCGCTGTAGATTTGGGCTGCCCTGACCTGCGGGATTGCGACTGGTGCTCCGGGCAGCAGGCCAAAGGCTTGAGACTGACGGGTTTCGCAGTTGACCAGGGTGGGTTCAATCCGCCGACAGGAAAGGCTGGTGACGCCTGCTCCATAGAACATCTGAGCAAGCAGCAGGAGCGGTATGCCAATAAACAGACTGCCCCAGAGCAGAATGAACCAGGTTTCACGCGGCAGTCCTTGCTTCAGCACCATGCGGCTGGGCGTCTGCTCGATAATTTTCATAGGGGCAATTCCGTCAGGCTCAGGTTGGGAAGGTCAATCACTTTGTTCTGACTTTAGGATTCCCGTCAGCCAGATCTCTACTTACCTGATAGCCCTGCGGCGGCGTCAGCTTATGCGCCAGATGCCTTATGCGCCACATAACGCGACCGTTACCCTATGCCAATTTCACTGGCAGCCCTTCCCCAACCCTGGGACTGCTAGCCCACGAGCCCGGTCAGCAGCGCGGATAGATCGACCGGAGCGGGCACCATTTCGCCGCGAAAGTCGAGGAACTGCACCACAAGCAGGTAGGCAACGCTGAGCAGCAGGGCGATCACGCCCGTGACGATGGCAACAATTTTTGAGCGATCCATAAGTAAAGGTCCAGAAGTTCGTTAGGATGTGACTTGATCTGACTCTACCGCATTCGTCTCAATGGTTTCTAGCCAGGATTCATCGATGCATCTTCCACCCGCGTCTCTCCCCTTAGCCGACTGCATGCAAATCAACGGCATTCGCGCCTATGGCTATATTGGTTTTCTGCCGGAGGAGCAGGTGCTGGGTCAGTGGTTTGAGGTCGATCTGACGATTTGGACCGATCTGGCAGAGGCGGGCAAAACCGATCGGCTAGAGGACACCTATGACTATTCCCAGGTCGTTCCGCAAATTCAGCAGCTAATCGAAACGGTCAAATATCAGCTGATCGAAAAGCTGGCCGCCGAGATTGCCCAGCTTGTTCTAGCTGCGCCCAAGGCCCGACAGGTGCGGGTCCGGCTGACCAAACCCAACCCGCCCATTCCCGACTTTAGCGGCCAGATTGTTCTAGACATCACCCGCAGTCGCGTCTAGCCGCTTTCCCCAAAGCTACTACATTCAGTAAACCAAGATATGGTTATTTGCAGTGTATGGAAAAGCGCTCTTTCGAGAACGATCTTGCAAACGATTTTTGCCTGAAAAATATCGACCAAGAGCGCCACATCGAATCATGTGGTTAGCAAGCGCGCATCATGAAAACCTGAACTATAAAGCAGACAATAAACCGTAAATTTAGCTGATTTTTGGGGTTACGCATCCGCTTAAACCAACCTCTACTTTTCGCATCAGTCCAGCCCTGGGAAACTGCCGGTTTTCACCGTGCCGTTGGGCAGCTTGGTTCGGCGCAGGCGGGCGTTGGTGAAGTTGGCCCCAGTCAGGTTGGCACCCCGCAGGTCGGTAGAGCCGAGGTCAGCATCACTGAGGTTAGCTCCCCTCAGGTTAGCCCCCCGCAGGTCCGTGTAGGATAGAAGGGCTCCGCTCAGATCAGCCCCGCTCAGGTTGGCCTCGCGCAAATTCGTAAAGGTCAGATCGGCCTCTTGCAGATTGGCTTGGCTCAGGTCAACCCGGCGAAACCGGGAATTGCTCAGGTCAGCCCCGCTCAGGTTGGCCCGCTGGAGCTGGCTGCCGGACCAGTTAGCGTAGGTAATTCCGGCCTCTGGCAGATTGGCTCCGCTCAGGTCGGCTCCCCACTGCTGCGACAAAAACAGGTTGCACTGGGGGCAGGCTTTGGTTTGCCGCAGATTGCGCCCCTGATAGAACGACTGGCCACAGTTGCCCAGAATCACCAGCGGCACAACGACCAGCAGTATTTTGACATAGGTGAACCAGACCTGTCGCTGCCAGGGTTTCCAGGGTTTGAGGCTTCCGTGAGGCATGGTTGAGGAGTCTGTCGGGGTTGTCTGCGTCTCG
>JBJTUI010000306.1:0-2876 GCA_046080625.1 Elainella sp.
GTCGAAACCGGCCAGCAGCTGCGGATGCTGCATTTGCCGAGGAGACAGCCTGATAAAACCGACCTGATCCGCCTGTGTCATAGCAACCGCCAAGCATCAAGAGAGCCAAAGCTATAGCGGGATGGTAGCAATTAAAACCGACGCGCCCCAGATTTCGGTAGACAGTTTTGGGAGTGATCGGCTCTCCCTCTATCTATACCTCGCGTCAGACGGTTTGCCAGACCGCCTTTCCCAAAGAAGCAACTCACAATCCGCAGATGGATATATCGTCAAGAAAATGAAATCTTTGTTAACATTAAGGCAATTGAGTGAACTGGGCGAGATTCAGTTAAGTCAGTTCAATTCAGTTCAGCAAGTCCAATCCAGTTCAGTAAGCTCGGTCAAACGACCACTCGAACCCAATACTGCAAAGTCCTGGAGGGCTTCTTATGGATTTGCCAATGGAGTTAAGTCTGGAGCAGCAATTTAACCTCAAGGTTTACGAGGATCAGGTGCAGGAGCTAAGCCACGAAGAGGTTCAACAGTTTCTGTTAGAGGTTCTGCGCCAGCTCATGATCAAAGACAATATCTTGAAGCATTTGTTGAAGCAGGCAGTCTGAGCCTGATTAATTTTGTGGGATTGCCCCATAAAGCTGACTCCACCCGTCACCAGGGCCGGAGCGATCCCCCACAGTTCGCGAACGAACCAATTCAACTTCATCCGGTGGCATGACCTCGACGTATCAGATATGATTTACCCAAATTATCGGTGGTTGTATAAAAGTGATGGCTGGCGCATTGGACATACCAGGTTTATGTACTTTTGCGAAAGAATTTCACCATGGTAAGCGGCGACGTCAGCATAGAATATACGGCTAAGTTACAGGATTAATTCCAGCATATAACCCAGACGCATGCAGATCAGTATTCAGCTATCGCGGTGTCGTCGCCAGCCTTTCCGCCCTTGCCACAACTCCAACAGGGCCGGGATGAGGTGATTGCCGGTCGGGTTGTACTGATAATATTGCTGAAGCTAGGAGAGCGCCCTTCTTCCCAGAGTTTGTAGGTGCGGCGTTGAACAGGAGCAACTATGTGATGCTAATTTGTGATGCCAATTTGCAGGGCGTTAATCTGCCAGAAGTCTATCTGGACCGACCTGACCGGGGCGCTGTACGCGAGGCTCGCCTGAATGGAGCCAATCTGGCTCGGGCAAACTGCGGGCCGCAAACCTAAGCGAGGCCGAGTTTGATCAGGTTGAAAGTATTGCTGGGGCAGACTTTTCCCGCGTGCGGGGCTTGAGAGAAGCCATCAAAGCCAAACTGTTAGCCCATCCTGCCGAGCAATTGGAAACCGCCCACCCCTGACTTGGAAATCAACTAAGCGCTGGGGCTAGGATTTAGTTGCCGTCCAGTCTTTTTTCAGCAGGGCCAGAAAGGTAGTGATGCCCTTAGAGAAGCCTTCAGGATCGGGCAGGACATAGTCTGGAAACGATTCGTAGTGCTGCCAGGGCTCCGAGTCGTTGTGGCGTAGGTGCAGCACCCGGTCTTCACCGATGAGCTTCCAGAGCATTTGACCACCTGTGGGTATATCAGCCATGCTTTCTCCTATGGGGTAAACGAAGACGCCAGGCAAGCGCTTCTATCCAATTCTGCCAGTTTAGAGGTTAATTTCTGTAAATATCGCTACGACAGGGCTAGACAGATTTGCCCTAATAGTATAGATAGTGCCTGCCAATGTCTACATTTAAACCCGTTGGTCAACCGGAGAAAATACCCTAGAGGGGTATTTTGATTTCATTGCCACCTGATGGAGCCAGCCAGCACATTTGTCCGCCCATAGGGAAAGTCCTCGGGTTTAGGATTGGCTCTGAGCGCCTCTAAAGTCGGGGGCATCAAAGACTGTATAGTTACAGTGATACTGAACAGCGGTTGGCGAGGACTCTACCAGAGGTCACGCTTTTTTTGGAGAAAAGTCTCCCAAATGTCAGACCTGCTGGACCATTGCAGGAGTTCAGACTACAGATGAACAAACCACAGCTGAGCGATCGGGTGCGAGAATTGATTCAGAAGACGCGGATTGTCAGCTTCGCCACCTGCCAGGCGAGTCACCCGTCGGAGGCGATCCAGCGGTTGCAGGCGGCAGACGACGAGGGCCGCTAGTCTGATGCTATGAGTCTGGTGTTACTTTTTGAAGCTAAAGCTGGGTCACAAGCTGCTCTAGATAGAGTAAACAGATTAATGAATCGCTAAGAGAATTATGCAGCGAATAATTTTATAGAGCACCTGATGGATGATCTGGCAGTTGGCTCCGCCCCTCTAACAGATGACCTACCATTCGGGACAGAAGCTCTCGACGACCAGCGCTGCTAAGTCGCTGTCACCATTTGTTGTTATTACCAGTTGTCGCTGTCGCTAGCGCGAACAGTTGCCATCTATTGCTAGACTCGGCCCAGCCACTAGCCCGCTGAAGCGGCCAAAGTACTGTCTTGCAGCATTCCGTCTTCCATATTCACGATTCGATCGGCAATATCCAGAATTCGGTTGTCGTGCGTTACCAGCAGAATTGTACAGCCTCGCTCCTGGGCCAGGGTTTGCATCAGCGTCACCACATCCCGGCCCGATTTGCTGTCCAGGGCCGCCGTTGGCTCATCGGCCAGCACCAGTTTAGGACGGCTGACCAGCGCCCGTGCAATCGCCACCCGCTGTTTTTGGCCGCCAGACAGATCGTCGGGGTAGTAGTGCAGGCGGTCACCCAACCCGACCTGATGCAGCATCTCCGCTGCCCGTTCCTGCATGGCGACAGGCGAGATCGGATGCAGCTCCAGACCCATGCGGACGTTTTGCAGCGCGGTCAGGCTATTGTGCAGGTTGTGCGCCTGGAAGATATAGCCATGCTGG
>JBJTUI010000307.1:0-4399 GCA_046080625.1 Elainella sp.
CCGATTGTGATGTGTTCTTCAAAGGGCGAAGAATTTGACCGCTACTGGGGGATGAAGCAGGGTGCAGATGCCTACATTGCCAAACCGTTTCAACCCACTGAATTAGTCGGAACTGTCAAGCAACTTTTACGAGGCTAGGGAGAGCAAACCAGTAGAAATCAGTAAAATAGTTGCAAACTAGCCGTAGCTTTGGCAAAAAGTTTGGATGGTACGAATTATTTTTGCGCGGGTAGGTTAAAAAGGGTAGAAGGTTCAAATCTTCGGCACAAAGCAGCCCTGGTGGGGCAACGATGGTTGGGCAACTAGGGCTGAGCAACGATGCTTGGGCAACAATGCTTCAGATAGCAAACTGAGTCGAGAGACATGATAGGAAGTCCAGATTTCTTAACAGGCCGAGGGCAGGATCAAGCTCCAGAGCTACAGCAGTTGGATAGCCCTGAGGGTGAGCTACACCTGCGGTTTTTTGTCGCTTCCGGTGAAGAATTTGCTCTGCCCGCCTCCGGTATTCGCGAGGTGATCTCATCGCCGCCCGACCGGATTACGCCCATCCCCAACGTCTCTCCGCTGCTGCTAGGCACTCTGAACGTTCGCGGTCGGGTGATTTGGGTGGCCGATTTGGGCCAGTTTCTAGGGGAGGCAACGCCCCTGAGCACCGATCGGGCAGAAATCTCTGTGATCGCTGTGGAAGACCAGGATACGATGCTTGGTCTGGCAGTCGAGCGAATTATTGGGATGGACTGGTTAGATATCGATGATATTCAGCTGCCCACTAACGTTCCCGATGGTATGGCACCCTTTCTGCGAGGCGAATGGGCAGGCCGAGAGGCAAGCCAGTTCTTGCGCCTGCTCGATCAGGTCGCCATCCTGCGGTCAGCCCGCTGGGCAGCCTAAAGGTTTTAGCTCAGGTACAGGCCAGCCGGGTCGAGCAACTGGGACTATAAAAGATTTTAAGAGCAGTGCAGGGCGATAAGTATAGGGCGATAAGTACAGGGCAAAGCAGGGAGCGCAGGGACGGTACGGACGGCGACATCGAGCGATGTGAATCGAGCAATGTAAACAGTAGAGCTTAACTTCGGATACTCGCATGGGCAGGAGAAGCGACATGGCATCAAGTACAAAATTTGCAGACGAGTATAAGCAAGCCGAAAGAGCCTATATGCTCGGCAGCTACGAAGAAGCTGCAACTATCATCGATCGCTTGTCAAGCAGCTATCCCTCCGATCCCAACGTCTGTTTGCTCAAGGGGCACATCTATTGCTACGGCCTACAGCAGTTTGATGTGGCGCGGGAGCAGTACCAGTCAGTGCTGAGTTTGACGTCTGACGAAGAATACATCAGCTATGCCAATAAGGGCTTGGCCGATGCCGAGGAATTCAGCATTGGCGGCTACCAGGAAATCGCTGATCCGGCAAACGATCTGGTAGACGACCTCGCAGACCCGAGCTTCGCCAACGAATCCTTTGCAGCCCAGCCGTTTACAGATATTGATACCGATTTCGTCAGTACGGTGGGCTCCCAATCTTCGCCTTTTGCCCCCCCCGGAGAAGCTGCATCCAATCAGGCAAATGAGCGGCATGGTCCAGCAGACGATCTGGGCGATGACTTCGATTTTGCTGACCTGAGTCTCGACAGCAGCGAGGACGTTCAGGATCTGCGTGAAGACACTGGAGGAGATTCGCAAAACCCGTTTGCATCTCCAAGCCAGAGCGGGTTTGAGGCACCCGTCAACCCGTTTACCAACCGAGGCGACACCAGCGCCGATTCCCTGGAAGACTTCGAGGATGTCTTTCCGCCCGAAGATGCCTACCCCGGTTCTAGAGCCGCGTTTGACCGGCAGGACGACTCCTTCTCGCTTGATGAGTTTGATCAGACCAGCGTTGGGTCTAGTCCTGCTCCTGAGCAGCCCGAGCATCCCGTTGATTCCAGGCCATTTAATCAAGCCTTCGAGCGCTCGGAAGACGAAACCCTGTTCATGATGGACGAGCCCTTGGCAAATCCCGTCTACGACGAGGCCGGGTCTGCTGCGGCCTATGGGGCCAATTTCTATGACGATGACGATCACACCTTTGTAGCCAACAGCACGGGCTACAGCTTCGATGCCGTCGAAGATCGGGAGTTTTCCACCAGCGAAGAGCCCTCCTCAGACATAACGCCCTCCGGTGGTCGCAGCAGCGTTGATTTTCTGGATGAGTTCGACGAATTTGACGACCTGGGCAGCCTGCCCGATTTTGACCTATCTGACAACTCGGTCGATTTCACGAGCCCGTCTCTGGGAGCCAGCACCTCTAGTTCCACTGCGCTTTCCAACACCTCCAGCTTTGATTTCAGCGATGTCGATCCGGCCCTGCTGCGCGAAGATGACGCCTTCCCGCTGGCCAGTTCCTCGGAGCCGCTGCCGACTTTCACGCCTGCCGACAATCGCAGCATCGAGCCGGACGTAATGGTGGAGCAGGGCTGGACGGCCCCGCTGGAAAATGCGCCGCTGGCCTCGAAAAAGTGGATCGTCGGTCTGGTGACGGGCACGGTGTCCATGCTGTCGGTGGCAGGCATCAGCATGCTGACGGCCAGCAACGTCTCGCCCCTGAACCGGCTGGCCATGAGCGGCACGGCAGGATTGGCTAGCTTCGGTTCGGCCTTGGCCCTGACCAGCATCACCACTCGGCAGGCTAAGCGCACCACCTCTGATTTGCAGGCTCAGTTTGATGCCGTGTCCCAGGGCAACCTAAACGTGCGGGCTACCGTCTATTCCGAAGATGAATTTGGTCGTTTGGCTACAGGCTTCAACCAGATGGCGCGGGTCATTCTCACGACTACCAGCGAAGCCCAGCGCAAGGCCGAAGAGCAGGAGCAGGCCAAGGAAGACTTGCAGCGCCAGGTGATCCGACTGCTGGACGATGTGGAAGGCGCAGCCCGAGGCGACTTGACCGTGCAGGCCGAGGTGACGGCAGACGTGCTGGGAGCCGTGGCCGACTCGTTCAACCTGACGATTCAAAACCTCAGGGAGATTGTGCAGCAGGTGAAGCTGGCTGCCCGTCAGGTGACGAAGAGCTCGACCGAGAACGAGATTTTTGCCCGCTCCCTATCTTCCGATGCTCTCAGACAGGCCGAGGAGCTGGCCGTCACCCTCAACTCGGTGCAGGTGATGACCGACTCGATTCAGCGGGTGGCCGAGAGCGCCCGTGAGGCCGAAGAAGTGGCCCGTTCCGCGTCAGCAACCGCTCTGAAGGGCGGTGAAGCTGTAGAACGCACCGTATCCGGGATTCTGGAGATCCGCGAAACCGTGGCCGAAACCACCCGCAAGGTGAAGCGGTTGGCCGAGTCGTCCCAGGAGATTTCCAAGATTGTCGCCCTGATTTCCCAGATTGCCTCGCGCACCAACCTGCTGGCCCTGAACGCCAGTATTGAGGCGGCGAGAGCCGGGGAAGCAGGACGCGGCTTTGCGATTGTGGCCGACGAGGTGCGCCAGCTGGCCGACCGGGCAGCCAAGGCGTCGAAGGAAATCGAGCAAATCGTGCTGCAAATCCAGAGCGAAACCAGCTCGGTGATGACGGCAATGGAAGAGGGCACCCAGCAGGTAATCGAAGGGACAAGACTGGCCGAGCAGGCCAAACGTTCTCTAGAGGACATTATCCAGGTGTCGAACCGGATCGACGTGCTGGTGCGGTCGATTACTGCCGACACGGTCGAGCAGACCGAAACGTCCCGCGCCGTGGCCCAGGTTATGCAGTCGGTGGAGCTGACGGCCCAGGAAACCTCTCAGGAAGCCCAGCGGGTGTCGGGTTCCCTGCAAAACCAGGTGGGCGTGGCTCGCGATCTGCTGTCCTCGGTAGAGCGGTTCCGGGTCGAGAAGGTCTAGCCTGCGCCTCAAAAAATAGCAGAGACTGAGTATTTCTACTTCAGAATCACCTCACAGTCAGACAGAAGCCTTGAGATTGCGGTAGGCTGAACAAGCAGCGTTGTCTGCACGTCGGCGGACCCAACCGTTTGCCCACGGCGTCGTTTAGTGTGAGGTTGAGCGTTCATGCGGGTTTTGCTGCTCTATCCCTTATTTCCTAAAACCTTTTGGTCGTTTGAAAAAATTCTGGAGCTGGTGGATCGCAAGGTGCTGCTGCCGCCCCTCGGCCTGATTACCGCAGCAGCAATTTCGCCCCAGGACTGGGAGTACAAGCTGGTGGACCACAACGTCCGCGAGGTGACGGAAGCCGAGTGGGACTGGGCCGATCTGGTGGTGCTGTCGGCGATGATTGTCCAGAAGCAAGACATGCTGGCCCAGATTCGCGAGGCCAAGCGGCGCGGCAAGCTGGTAGCCGTTGGCGGCCCCTACCCGACCTCGATTCCGGAAGAACCGCTGCAAGCCGGAGCCGATTACCTGATTCTGGACGAGGGCGAGATCACGATC
>JBJTUI010000308.1:0-6917 GCA_046080625.1 Elainella sp.
GCGTGAACCGGGATCACCTCGGACATGATGCCGAAAATCGGCAGAATCATCAGATACACTGCCGGGTGGGAATAGAACCAGAACAGGTGCTGATACAGCACGATGTTGCCGCCTGCATCGGGCCGGAAAAAGGAAGTGCCAAAGTTGATGTCAAACAGCAGAAGCACCAGACCTGCGGCCAGCACAGGCGTCGAGAGCAGGGCCAGCACGGAGGTGGCCAACATGGCCCAGCAGAACAGGGGCAGCTGATCCCAGCGCAGGCTGGGAATTTTCATTTTGAGGATTGTGACGACAAAGTTGAGCGAACCCAGAATTGAAGAAGTCCCAACCAGCACAATGGCCAGAATCCACATGGTCTGGGCCGTATTGGCGGTAATCAAACTCAGGGGCGGGTAGGCTGTCCAGCCGCTCTGGGAGCCCCCAAAGATAAAGCTGAGCAGCAGCAGAGCCCCGGCGGGCGGGTTGAGCCAGAAGGCAACCGCGTTGAGTTTGGGGAAGGCCATGTCTCGGGCACCCACCATCAGCGGCACCAGGTAGTTGCCAAACCCCCCGATGGCGCTGGGCACGATCCAGAGGAAGATCATGATGGTGCCGTGATTGGTCATGAAGGCGTTGTAGAGGGTGGGGCTGAGCACATCGGAGTTGGGTGTTGCCAGCTCAGCCCGAATCGCGACAGCCATGGCTCCCCCAATCAGGTAGAACAGGAAGGCTGTCACCAGGTATTGAATGCCAATCACCTTGTGATCAACGTTGAAGGTGAAGTACTCATACCATTTCCAGGGTTCATGGTGATGTGAGCTGTATGATTCGCTCACAATGGTGCTACTAGAAACGTCTTGTGCTTGAGCCATAGTCTCTCTCTAGGGTTGGCGGGTAAGGGAGAAGCGCTCGCGGGCGCTCTGGATCAATTCATTAAAGCGGGTCGGGCCGCAGCTGCATCAGCGCTTCAGCGTTCACCCCAACTGACTTGGCGTAGGGAGCCAGAAACTCGGCATCCGAGCCCTCAGCCGGATTTTGGGCAATCACCTGCTCGGGACGATTGGCCTGGGCTACCTGGGTTTCCGCCAGCCAGGCGTCGTATTCTTCCGGTTCATGCACGATCAGCTGGGTGCGCATACTGCCGTGGTAGCTGCCGCATAGCTCGGTGCAGACCACCGGGAAGGTGCCGACCTTGGTGGCAACAAAGCCAAACTGGGCGGGCTGGCCCGGCATCACGTCTTGCTTGACGCGGAACTGGGGCACCCAGAAAGAGTGGATCACGTCCTGGGCCTTCAGATTCAGTAGGACGGATTTGCCCAGCGGCACATGCAGCTCGCCAAGGGTGATGCCGCTTTCGGGGTAGGTGAACAGCCAGGCATACTGCATCCCCAGCACGTTGACCTCCAGATCCGCTGCCCGATCGGCACCAGTCGCGGTGCCTGTAAAGCCATATTTGGCGGTCGGGGCCTCTGCTGCATCGGCCATCATGTCTCCGGCAGCAACGGCAATGGTGTCTGCGGCAGGAGCAGCGTGATGGGCCATCATGCCGTGATGGGAGTGGGCAAAGCCGCCCATCTGCTCGTAGACATCTACGCTATAAATCCCTAACCCAATCACAATTACGGCTGGGATCGCAGTCCAGACGATTTCCAGGGAGAAGTTCCCTTCGATCGGAACACCGTCTGTTTCATCGCCAGGCCGTTTACGAAACTGAATTGCGAATAGCAGAATTGCGCCTTGAACCACCAAAAATAGAGCGGTGCCAATGGTCACCATGACGCCAAAAAATCTATCAACCAGCGGTGCCTGTTCAGAGGCCTGCTCTGGCAGTAAGCCGTGGTGTTGACCGACCCAAAGGCTAATCAAAGTCACCAAAATACCCGCAAGTAGGGTTAATAGTGAGGCGGGAATTTGTTTCATAGTCTGTTCTGTTTCCCTACTGAAACGTAATAAGGCAATCATGAGACTTCTTGCTTATAACGCTTATAGCAGATGTTTCTCTGCCGATCGACTGAATCGCCATTATTTCTTTAGGATGAGACTCTGACAGTGTCTTTAGCTACTAAAACCCGATCCCAGCCTCGATTGAGGGAATTGCAGATAATCCACTTCTGCCCCCTGATCCCGCCCTCAGATTTAGGCATGAGTAATTACGGGTAGAGGGGCTGGTATTTATTGAAGATGGAGTCAGGAATTCAATCTATTCAACAATAGTTAACAAAGCTATAACTAAATCAAGAATAGGTTGGAACCCAGTAAAGAATAGTAATAAAGCGGCCAAGCAGAACCATCGGCTTGGTCCATAGCTTGGCCGATAGCAAAAGCTTAAAATTAGAGCCGTTTCACCTTCTAGTTCTAAGTAGGGGCTTAATTAAATCGAAGAGGGTCTGAGGGGGAGTCCAGAGGGCAAGCTCTCTGTTGGGGACGCAGCCCCCAAACCCCCACCACCCGACAAATATTTGCACCGACCTACTTGACGAGTTCCAGGCGAGTGCCTCAGCGCGGCAGATCCACCCAGATCTGCTCGGACTCGTAAAACCCACCCCGGGACTCCAGGCCATAGCCGCCCAACAGCAGCGCTAGCCAGACCTGGATCAGGGGCATTTGCAGCGACCGCTGAAGCTCCAGCAGAGGAACCGCGTTTGGCGATGAACTCCCACCCTGCTCCTGCATCCAAGCGGCAATTGTCGCGACCCAGCCCGACACGTCTTCTTCATGGGCCACGGCCAGAGCGGCTTCAGCTGTCTCCTCGGCTTCAGCCTGGGCCTGATCCACAAAGGCCAGCAGTTTGGCCTTCTCCACCACGCCAACCAGGGATTGCCGGTGGGTTCGACGCTGGCGAGGAGCAGGCTGACGCACCAGATCGGAGATGTCCAGATACATAGTGCGCTGCACCAAACCCGCCAGCAGGTCTTCGGCCATGGCTGGTCCCGTGTCGTTGTGCTGCTCTTCCCACTGCACCAGCAGCCGCTCGGCCCGCAGCTGACAGACCTCGGCCAGTTCAGCAATTGCCGTCCCACCGAGTCGAAGCTGGTCCTGTTCCGGCAACTGCTGTAACAGCGGCTCCAACGACTGCCAGCAGGCCCGCAGGTCTGCGGCGATTAGATCTGCTGTGGCTTCGCTAATCGCCGCTTTGAAGGTGAGTTCGAGCCGAGATAGGAGGTCCATGCTTGCCTGGGGGTGATCAGAACTTTATTCTAAGTCCTGCTTGCCCTTGGCACCTGCGGGGATTTTTATACCCGAGATCTTTTAGGTCTCCTATCTCAGATTCCTCCGGTTTCCCGCAGCCGACAGCTACCTGGCAGTTTGATTTCTAATGAACTCAGCCGCTAATTGCTGCCCGTCCGGCTGACCGGGTCAGCCCCTCCCATTCTGCCGAGACAATTCCCTGTTCAATCAGGTAACGCAAGACCCATTTGCCCAGACGCTGCTGCATCTGCACCGTGATCCAGCGGTCGTATTCGCTCCAAACGCGCGGCTGATCAAATACACAGGGCTCGAGGATACCGTAGAGATTCCCCTTGACGTAAATTGGCGCGTGGATCAGGGCTCGATTCTTGAACACCTGCTGTTCGTAGGCCAGATCCACCACAGCCGCATCTGCCGTTTCGACATCCTCTACATAGATAGCCTCGGCGGTCTGAAAGGCTAAAATCATCAGCGGATCGTTCAGAATCGCATCATCTTCTGGCACCCAGTCGGCTTCGATCAGGTCTTCCCGGTCATCCCGCAGGCAGTAGGAATGGGTGATGCGAGTCAGGGTCGTAGCCGGATCGCGCAGACAGAGGAAACAGCGCTCGCACTGCCACACCTGACAGAGGGCTGGCATCAGCGCAGTTAGAAGGGCGTCGGGTTGCTTAGTTGTGAATACATGCTCAAGTTCAGCAGGGAGCAGGAGATCGGTCGGCTGGTTAAGAGGCAGATCGGTTGACAGATCAATCAGCATGATTTCACCGGAGCTATCCGGGCGGGATGTACCTATCTATCTTCGGTGAGATGGGGATCAGAAAGCGACACCAGAGGGTAGATTTTGGCCCAAAGCGGCAGTTTTGGACGAGCCAACCAGCGGCATCTGGATCATTCCTCTGTAGCTAAAGACACAAACTGTTAGCCAGCACATCGTCCTGTGAGCTTTTTGCAAGCCTGCTTTCAGTCCTTAGCTGAGCCAGAACCCGGATTTTCTATCTGTCTTGCTAGTGGCGCGAGAGATGATCTCCCGCAAGCCTTCAACTCAGAATGATCAGGGTTGTAGGTCAATCAGCAGATCCTTGGCTTTCCTGACGGGGCAACATTGGCCCACTTTTTCATCCGAGTATGGCCCCCAGAGAAGACCGGGCAGAATAGCTGAACGAACTTAAACCTAACAGCAAGCCTAATGGCAGCGAGGAACAGCCAAGTGTGATCGGTGGATGGGCAGTTCTTAGGAAGCTCGTCTAGGCCGGGTTGAACCCTTGATATATCGGATGGACGAAAAATCAAGCCGAATTAGAACATTGCGACTATCCATTTTGGCAAACAACCAATAAAATAAATGCATCAAGATTTACTCTCGGTGCTTGAAAATGGCAACATCAACCCGCAATCGACCCAAAACAGCTAGTGTATCCAAGACGGCAATTGATCAAGTTGGCTCGCTACTCCAGGATCTATCGGCAAAACCGAAAGAGGAGATGTCGATTCGGGAAGCGATCGATCAGCTGCGAGAGCCAATCCAAAGCGCGATGGCCAAGGGCTATCACTACGATGACATCATCAAAATCCTGGCCGACAGTGGTATTAGCACCACGGCAACCACCGTTAAGCGCTATTTGTCGTTAAGCAACCCGCGCAGAAGTAAGGGCAAGGCTGCTAAACCAGGACGACGGGCCAAGCCGGAGCCAGGAGCAGAGCTTACCCCAGAGCCCACGCCGGAACCAGCCTCCAAGCCTGCCAGGAAAACTCGCGGCGCTAAAGCAAATCCTGTAGAGTCAGGAGAGTCAGTAGAAAAGCCAACTCGCGGTCGGCGCAAGGCCACACCAGAGCCCGCCAGTCCCAGCCGTACCGCGAAAACTACGAGAGGCCGCAAAAGATCCTCAGCGCTCTAAAGTTCTGTGGCTTAAAAGCTCGAAGCGACAGGGCTCGAAGCGATAGGACTCGAAGCAACAGGAATAAATGGGAGCGAGTAAATAGGGGTTGGGTTCAGGGGGTTCCCTGCTCAGCCCTGATCGCCAGCCGATGCCGCAGCCACAGGACAGCAACCAGTGCCACGGCCAGACCCGGCAGAGCTACCCAATTTATGGTCAACCAGCCGTAGCGCTCCAGGAGCCGACCCGAGAGCAGGGCGGCCACGGCCACCGCAGTAAACGTTAAAAAATCGTGGGCCGCCTGAATCTGGGCTTTCTCGGCAGGACTATGCATCTGGGTGAGCAGCGTAGTTGATCCAACAAACATCCAGTTCCAGCCGATGCCCAATAGCGTCAAAGCAACCAGAAAATGTCCAACGTCTGTCCCCCAGAAATTGGTAGCGATACTCAAAAAATTGCAGCCGATGCCCCAAAGAATCACATTCAGCACACCAAATCGGTTGATCAGAGAGCCCGTGAAGAATGAAGGGGCAAACATCCCCAAGACATGCCACTGAATGACAAATGCGGCTTGAGAAAACGGATGGCCGGGGTGAGGCTGATCCGTCATAGCTAGCGGTGTTGCCGTCATCAGTAGCACCATCACACTATAGCCGACCATACTGCCCAGGGTGGCTACAATAAAGACTGGATGGCGCAGGAGGGTTGTGAGCGGACGCCCGGTTTGAACCGTAGCCTGGGGAATAGGGGGAATCTGGACGCCTTGCAAAACGGCCAGCGTCAGGATCTGGAAGCCAACGATGGGCAGCAGCGATCCGGCAAACTCAGCTTCAGTAAACCAATCCTTGGCCCAACTGGCCAGGTTGGGACCCAGCAGAGCCGCTATCACACCACCCGCCACGACAAACGAAATTGCTCGAGCTCGAAAGGATTCGGTTGCCGCGTCCGCTGCCGCAAAGCGATAAAATCCGGAAAAGCCGTTGAAAATACCAAAGAGTACAGTGGCTAAACAGAAGAGCAGAAAGTTAGAGCTTAGAACTGCTGTGATTCCTAACCCAGCCCCCGCAAGGCCAAACAGCGTACCTAGCATAAACCCCCGCTGTCGGCCCACTCGCTGCATATATAGAGAAGCAGGGATGGTTGTGAGCATGACTGCCACCTGAAGCAGTGCCACAGGCAGAGTTGCCAGTGCTGGATCGGCAGCCAGCCTTGCTCCAATTAAGGCAGCTACCGTAAACAGCATCGTTAAACTAGTCATGGCCAGGGCTTGACACAGCACCAGCAGTGCGACATTTCGTTTGGCCAATTTGTTTCCCAGCATTGCTTACGGTGCTGTATCGCATCGCCCGAATGAATGAGGTTAGTGTACCAGCTTCTCTCGCCTAGCGGCAGGAAGAAGTCCAGCGGCAATCTACTTGGTGGATGGAGAGTACGAGTTACACCAGCTTCGATCGGGCGATCGTATCCTCTGATCGATATTTTCAGCATTAAACCTGACAGTTGATCAGGTAAGCAGCTGGGCTTAACTAAACTGGAGATGGTTTTAGGGGAGTACAGAGGGCAAGCCCTCTGTTGGGGGCGCAGCCCCGAAACCTCCACTATCCTATTACAGCGGTTTTCAGATCAATAAACCACGGATCAACAGTGGGGTGCGGGGGCGTAGCCCCCACACCCCCTCCTTTCGCTCACTGAAATGAAAATCGCTGTAAGAATCAAAACCGTCCTAACGAATAGGTCTTATCCCTCTTTCATCATTTAAGCAGAAGAAAATAGGAGGCGGCGCAGTAACAGGTTGTGAACCACTGGGCAATAAAACTGCTGCATCTGCTCAATCAGTTGGGCAAAGCCTGCTGCCAAAGCCGGAATATTGAACAC
>JBJTUI010000309.1:0-2692 GCA_046080625.1 Elainella sp.
GGCCAGAAGACCAGCCAGACAGCAGACCCGAGGCACCCAGGCTGCTCGACCTCCAAGAACTTGCTCCCCAGGAGCCTTCACCACCCGCTATTCTGGGCGAATATCCGGAAGGCCCGGTCCCCGTGGCCTCTGATTTCTATGTGGAGCGTGCTCCCATTGAAGCCCGCTGCTACGACGCGATCCTGCGTCCGGGGGCGCTGATTCGAATCAAATCACCCCGGCAGATGGGCAAAACCTCGCTGCTGTACCGCATTTGCGACCGGGCCGAACAGCAGCAGTATCAAGTTGTTCGCCTCAACCTTTCAAAGGCCGATGCCGCTGTGCTTGGGGACCTGGATCGACTGCTGCGCTGGTTTTGTGCCGGGATCAGCCTGGGGCTGAAGCTGGATAGTCAGCCCAAAGACCTGTGGGACGCCGATCGGGGCAGCATCGTTAACTGCACCACCTACGTCCAGTCCCAGGTGTTGGAGTCGATCCAGACGCCGTTTGTACTGGCGCTAGACGAGGTGGACTGGCTGTTTAACGTGCCGGAAGTCAGCCAGGGCTTTTTCTCGATGTTGAGGAGCTGGCACGAGGAGGCCAAAACCATTGAAGCCTGGGAAAAGCTGCGGCTGATTGTGGTGCATTCCACGGAGGACTATGGCCGCCTCGACCTGAACCAGTCTCCGTTTAACGTTGGCCTGCCGGTCGAACTGCCAGAATTCTCGCCCCAACAGGTTGAGGATCTGCTGAAGCGCTATCATCTGGACTGGCACCAAAACTGGGTACAGCGACTGATGGCAACCGTGGGCGGTCATCCGTTTCTGGTACGGCTGGCGATCGATGAGCTGTCCTGGCAGCGGATAACGCTCACCCAGCTATTGCAGGACGCACCGACGAATGCCGGAATCTACACAGACCACCTGCAACGCCACCTCAAGAAGCTGCAAGAGCGGCCCAAATTGGGTCAGGCGATGCAGCAGGTCGCCAGCCAGCCCGAACCGCAGCAGATCGACACAATGCTGGCCTATAAGCTCTACAGCATGGGACTGGTCAGAAAGGTGGGCGACCGGGTGAGCCCGCGCTGTCGGCTCTATCAGGAATATTTCCAGACGCGGCTCTGATGGGCAACAACCTGAGCGTTGGTTAAGATTCGCCAGGATGCAGCTCAATGGCGATCCGCCTGTCGCTCGAATATCTACCGCTCATCCAGCCTGTTTCACTCTGGTCGAGGCTGGCGGGGGCAAGGCTGGGGAGAACAGGTTCCCCGGCTCATGCTAATTTTTTCTACCCTTTCTCTGCCTCAAAGGGCGATAAAAGTTATTTATTGAATGTCTTACTTCTCGGCCAAAAAATTATAAAATCTTCCCGAATTTGCAGATCAAATAATGTAACTTCACGCACATTTTAAGCCCCAGTTTGAGCAATTAACCGCCGGGGATTCTGAATCAATCCGCTTCAATTTAGAACAAACTTGATAACAATCAAAAGCGTAACTATCTTTAAAATGCTTACAAAATGGGCATTTTAGCTGTCTACTCTAAAATTTAGCTCTTTAAATTGACCTGCTAGCACTCATCGCAGAACTGCCGGAAAGCACAAAAACATATCAACTTGTTTCCTTCCAGGATTTATGCAAGAATTGCTCTCACTATAAATTACTGTAAATTGATAGACTTATAGTAATTTAGAAAATATGGCCTTAGTTCCAAGCGTTTTTGAATCGATTGGGAAGGCTGATTTGCGTTGCGTCCTACAGCGTTTCGTTTGGTGTGAGGGTTCTAGTTCATGCGTAATCAATTGTTTTGGACTGCTTTGTCAGCTGCTCCCGGTTTGCTCGGCGTTGTTCTAGTCAGCGTTAGCCCTGCTCTTGCTGCCCCCTTTGCAGCCTCTGATCGGCAACCAGCCTCAGCGCTCAGTCTTGAGGTGAATCGACCGGCTCTTGACCCATCTGAGCCGACAGGGGTCAACCAGCTTTTTGCCCCGGCAGACCTGCTGCCAGAGACTAAGATTGGCCAAACTACAGCTGACCAAACCATAGATGGCCAAACGTCCCCATCTAGCTCGTCGCCGACTTCACAAATCACTGCAACTGATTCAAGTTTTGGAGCATCAGCCTCTGATCCTGTGGTGAATTCGGTTGAGCCTGTAGAGCAGCTGAATCAAGTCAGACAGCTCGCTTCTCCCTTACTTAACCCGGTAACGGTCCATAGTGAGCCGAATCGCGCTGCCAATCCGATGGCCCAGATTACTTCGGTGACGCAGCTTTCTGATGTACAGCCCACCGACTGGGCTTATCAGGCGTTGCAATCGCTGGTAGAACGCTATGGCTGTATCGTCGGCTATCCGGACAGCACCTACCGGGGCCAGCGCGCCCTGACTCGCTTTGAGTTTGCGGCGGGGGTCAATGCCTGTCTCGACCGAATCAGCGAACTGTTGGCCGCCTCCACGACAGATTTGGCCACCAAAGAGGATGTGGCCACACTGCAACGCCTCCAGGAGGAATTTGCGGCTGAGCTAGCTGCCCTGCGGGGGCGGGTCGATGTGCTGGAGTCCCGTACGGCAGAGCTAGAGGCCAATCAGTTCTCGACAACGACCAAACTCAACGGTGATTCGTTCTTTGTGGTGGCCGATGTGTTTGGCGACGATGTGGGTGATGCCAACGAAACCGTGTTTCAGTATCGCTACCGGCTAACCTTCGATACCAGTTTTA
>JBJTUI010000310.1:0-5794 GCA_046080625.1 Elainella sp.
TCACCTGTTCGTTTACTGATCATCGCCTACTACACCGGAGCCTTGGGAGTTTTGCTGTATACCCACTTGATCGCCTTTAACTGTGACAGAACCTGTATTCAGAACGCCCACTGAACCAATCGTCAGGTTTGGCTGTGTGGCTTGATTAGCCTGCTGCCTCGCCTGCTTCCGCCTCGCCTGCGCCTGCTGGTAGACTTCGTAGTTGTAGAACTTACAGTTAGCTTGAATGGCAGTTAGCGCTCGGAATGCATCCTTGCGGCTGATTCGTTGCCGCAGGGTAGGAAGAGCATGAGCTGCACGATCCTTCTTGAAATTACCCAATGCCTCTGCTGCCCTCAATCGCACCCAGTCTTGTGAATTCTGCAACGCCTGGATGAGGTGGGGCACTGCATCGGGGTAACCAATCTTGCTCAATGCCTCTGCTGCCCTCAATCGCACCCAGTCGTCTGAATCCTGTAACGCCAGGATGAGGTGGGGCACTGATACATCAGGATGATCAATCTCGCTCAATATCAATACTGCAATCAATCGCACCTGGTTGTTTGAATTCTGCAATGCTTGGCTGAGGTAGAGTACTGCAGCAGGATGACGAATATTGGTCAATGCCTGTACTACCCACGAGCGCACCTCGTCTTTTGAATTCTGCAATGCTTGGATGAGGGCAGGGACTGCATCGGGGTGACCAATTTTGCCCAATGCCTCTGCTGCCCTCCTTCGCACCCAGTCGTCTGAATCCTGTAACGCCCGGATGAGGTAGGGTACTGCAGCAGAACCAATCTTGACTAATGCCTCCGCTGCACTCCATCGCACCTTGTCGTTTGAATTCTGCAATGCTTGGATGAGAGCAGGGACTACAGCAGAACCAATCTTGACTAATAATGCCTCTGCTGCACTCCTTCCCATCCAGTCGTCTGAATCCTGTAACATCTTGATGAGGTAGGGCACTGCTACATCAGGATGACCAATCTCGCTCAATATCGATGCTGCCCTCCTTCGCACCTGGTTGTTTGAATTCTGCAATGCTTGGATGAGGGCAGGAAATGCATCAGGATGACCAATCTTGCCCAATGCCGCTGCTGCAATCAATCGCACAGAGAAGTCTGAGTTCTGCAACGCCTTGATGAGGTAGGGCACTGCTACATCAGGATGACCAATCTCGCTCAATATCGATGCTGCCCTCAATCGCACCCAGTCGTTTGGATTCTGCAATGCTTGGATGAGGGCAGGAAATGCATCAGGATGACCAATCTTGCCCAATGCCGCTGCTGCAATCAATCGCACAGAGAAGTCTGAGTTCTGCAACGCCTTGATGAGGTAGGGTACTGCATCAGGATGACGAATATTGACCAATGCCACTACTGCATGCCATCGCACCTCATCATCTGAATCCTGCAACGCATGAAAGAGGTAGGGCACTGCATCAGACTGACCAATATTATGCAATGCCGTTGCTGCCCTCCTTCGCACCTCGTCGTCTGAATCCTGTAACGCCCGGATGACGGCAGGGACTGCATCAGGATGACCAATCTCACGCAATACTGATATTGCCGCCCTTCGCACCTGGTCGTCTGAATCCTGCAATGCTTGGATGAGGGCAAGGACTGCATCAGAACCAATCTTGACTAATGCCGTTGCTGCCCTCCTTCGCACCTCGTCGTCTGAATCCTGTAACGCCCGGATGAGGTAGGGCACTGCTACATCAGGATGACCAATCTCGCTCAATATCGATGCTGCCCTCAATCGCACCCAGTTGTTTGAATTCTGCAATGCTTGGATGAGGGCAGGAAATGCATCAGGATGACCAATTTTGCCCAATGCCTCTACTGCCCCCCTTCGCACCTGGTTGTCTGAATCTTGTAATGCTTGGCTGAGGGCAAGGACTGCATTGGGGTGACCAATTTTGCCCAATGCCTCTGCTGCACTCCTTCGCATCTGGTCGTCTGAATCTTGTAATGCTTGGCTGAGGGCAAGGACTGCATCGGGGTGACCAATTTTGCCCAATGCCTCTGCTGCACTCCTTCGCCTCGCTTGGTGCATGAGGAAAGGTATTGCCTCCTCATAAAGATGATCAATTTTGTCCAATGCCTCTGCTGCACTCTTTTGCCCCCACCAGTAGTAGTATGAACCGTGGATAAATTGTCCCAATGCATGAATGGCAGATCTGGATCGCGTCTCTTCAAGTAGTTCAACTTTTAACCACCATGGTACTTCTAGTGCCTTCACCAGCTCTACGGTTTGCTGCTGAAGGTCGTCTGGTATTGCTTCTCCTGCCAGCCTTGCACCCAGCTTCCAATCAACTTCTAGCGAGAGTTTGACTACTCGTTTGACTAATGTTTCACTGTCGATCAACGGCAACATTAACGCCAACGGTTCTGTCCACTTCAAATAGTTGAGATAATCACACTTCAGCTCTGCATCGCTCAATTGCTCTAATCGTTCCAACAGCGCTAACGCCGCATAATATTCTTGAATCAACTGATGGCGGAACTCCAGCTCGTCCCCTGTTCCAGCCTGAATCAGATGATGACGCTGCAAGTCGCGCAGACACCGCATAGCAAAATCATCCGCACAGGAAACCTTGCCTTGCAGAAAAGCCGCAATCTTCGAGCGGGCCTCATCTCGCGAAATCGCCACCCGCAGTTCCGTCGGCTTCTCACCCTGCATCATCACCCAGGCCAGCTCTTGCAACACCATCTGCCACCAGTCCCGATCCGACTCAATCGGCACATCCTGCTTCAGGTTACGCTCATAGCCCTGGGTAAAGGCCCGAAACACCAGCCCCAAATTTTCAGGAATCTGCTCCGTCTGTTGGAAAAGACAGCACAACATCCACAGCAGCAGCGGCGTCTGGCCCAACTCCCGCAGGCGTTCCCGCAACTGCCGCAGCATCGCCTCCGCTTTCGATTCGGGCAAATAGGCCCGGACAAACCCCTGCATCTGGGTCTCGGTCAGCGGCTGCATCTCCAGCTTTTTCTCAATGCCTAGGTCGCCGCCCAAACTGAGGTCTCGCGTTGTGAAGATCATCGATAGCTGAGAATGCTCGCGCCGAAATGCCGTGAGCTGGGAGCGGGCCTGTTCCGAAGGCAGCTCGTTCACCCCGTCAAACAGCAGCAGTAAACGGTTCTGGCTCAGCAGATCGTCCAGCCCAGCCGCCGAGAGGCGCAGCCCATGCGCTCGGAAGGCACCGCAAACCAGCTCCCGAATCGAACTCGTACTCTGCCAGTAGCGCAGCTCCACCAACACCGGGATTCTGTCTGTCTCTTCCCCTCGCCCAGTGGGAGAGGGGCCAGGGGTGAGGGACTCCTCCAACATCAGTCGCGCCAAGGCCGTCGATTTGCCCGACCCCGGACGCCCCACCAGCAATACCTGCCGCACGTCTGGGTCCAGCGCATATTTGCGAATGCCCTCCAGCACCGGCAACCGCTCGATTTTCTCCTCTGCCTGTCGTTCTGCTTGCTCCTGCCGCTGCACCGTCTGCACCACTGGACTAAAGTCAAACGCCAACGCCTGTTGCTTCTGTTCCTGCCTCTCACGTCCCATAGCATCGGTCAGCGTGTAGAGTTCCCACCACCTTTCGTAGTGAGCTTGAATCGATTTCAAATATCTCGAAAAGTCCAGGTTAGGGGCAGTCATGCGAGATTTGGGGGCAGGGAGCCTGGATTTATTCTAGCTAGCGGCATTGGCCCAGACCAGATCCATGGTCAGAGTGCAGGTGCTTGGGCAACAGGTCAAGTCGCGAACCGCTCCCCCGCCTGGCCCAAACCCGAGGGGATATGAGGCCAAAACTGGTTTCGGGGGCGCTGGATGGGGTGAAAGTTAGCATCCGCGATATGATCAAGAGCTGAAACGCTAGCGGTCTTCCCCATGCCCGATTTCCCTGGACTCACCACCGAACTCCCCCTGCGCCACGACTGGACAACGGCTGAAATCCTCGAACTGCTCCAGCTGCCCCTGCTCGACCTGGTTTATCAGGCCCAGACCATCCACCGGCAGCACAACAGCAGCGACATCCAGCTGGCCACCCTGCTCAGCGTCAAAACCGGCGGCTGTGCCGAAAACTGCGCCTATTGTCCCCAGTCGGCCCACCACCAGACCAGCGTTGACCCCGAGCCGATTCTGCCGGTGGAAACCGTGTTAGCGGCAGCCGAACAGGCCAAGCAGTCCGGGGCCAGTCGGTTTTGCATGGGCTGGGCCTGGCGAGAAATTCGGGACGGCAAAGCCTTCGAGGACATGCTGACCATGGTGACAGGCGTGCGCGCCCTCGGGCTGGAAGCCTGCGTCACAGCAGGCATGTTGACCAACCAGCAGGCCCAGCGGCTGGCCGAGGCGGGGCTGACTGCCTACAACCACAACCTGGACACCAGCCCAGAATTCTACGACCAAATCATCACTACCCGCACCTACGGCGACCGGCTCCAGACCCTAGACGCCGTGCGGCAGGCAGGCATCACCGTTTGCTGTGGCGGCATCATCGGCATGGGCGAAAGCCTCACCGACCGGGCCAGAATGTTGGAGATCCTGGCCAACCTCACCCCCCACCCGGAAAGCGTGCCGATCAACGCCCTCACCGCCGTGGCCGGAACGCCTCTGCAAGACCAGTTGCCCATAGACCCTCTCGAACTCGTCCGGGTCTGCGCCACCGCCCGAATTCTCATGCCCCAGGCCCGAGTCCGTCTCAGCGCCGGACGCAGCCAGCTCAGCCGCGAGGCCCAGATCCTCTGCTTCCTGGCCGGAGTCAATTCCATCTTCTACGGCGAAAAGCTGCTGACCACCGGCAACCCCGACTGCGATGCCGACCGGGAGCTGCTGGCCGAGCTGGGGGCGTTGACCCAGGTGTCCTGATCCCAATCGGGCCTTACTTCGCGGCCAGATCTGACTTCCAGGGCGCAAAGAAGGGCAGCAGCAGGAAACCCGGAATGGCAGCGGCAATCGTCAGCAGAAAGAACATCGGCCAGCCCATGGTTTCGGCCACGCGACCCGCTGGCGCAGTGAAGATATCGCGGCTGACGGCCACCAGACTCGACAGCAGGGCATATTGGGTCGCCGAGAACCGCTGGTTGCACAGGCTCATCAAAAAGGCCAGAAAGCCCGCCGTGCCCAGGCCGCCGCAGAAGTTCTCGATATTGATCGTCAGCACCATCGCCGGGTAGTTTTGGCCGAGCTGGGCCAGCCCGTAGTAGGCCAGGTTGCTCAGGGTTTGCAGCCCGCCAAAGATCCAGAGGGAGCGGTTGATGCCAATCCGGCTCAAAATCGCCCCGCCGGTCAGGGCTCCCAGAATCGAGGCCACCATACCCATGCCGACTCGAATTGCGCCAATCGCGGTTTTGCTGAAGCCGAGCTGCAGTAAAAACGGCGTCGTCATACTATTCACCAGGGCATCCCCATAGCGGTAGAGCATGATAAACAGCAGAATCGCCAGCCCCCTACCCCAGCCCAACCGCTGCACAAAATCGCGAAACGGCAGGTAGACCGCATCGAACAGAGTATTGGGCGGACTCACCGTTTCCGGCTCGGGCGCAAACAGCGAGGCCAGCAGACAAAGGCCCATCAACCCCGCCATCACCAGATACACCGCAGACCAGGGCAAATAGTCGGCCAAAATCAGCGCCCCGGCCCCCACGGCGATAATCGCCGCCCGGTAGCCCATCAGGTAAACCGCAGTGCCCGCCCCCATTTCCAGGGGAGCCAGACTGTCGGTGCGGTGGGCGTCTACGGCAATATCCTGGGAGGCGCTGAAGAAGGCCAGAATCATCGCGTTGACGGCCACGAGCTGGAGCGACTGACGGGGCTGCTG
>JBJTUI010000311.1:0-5026 GCA_046080625.1 Elainella sp.
TTGGTCAAATATGCTGCGCCTCCCCAGGGATTGTGCTTGCTGCGGGTCGGGTATCCCGATTTTCCCTTTGCGCCCGAGGTCTGGTTTGACAGCCAACCCGAACTGTCGCTCCCCTCTAGAGAAGATTTAGCAGCCAATCCAGCTTTTTGTCTGGGCTGAAGCCCACCCGGTAGACGCGCCGGAGACGCCCTCTCGCTTTAGAAAGAACACTCACTGAACCAAGCAAACGAATCATGGAAAAGACCTATCTCCCTCCTGTCGCCGAAATTGAACGAAATTGGTACGTGGTCGATGCGGCAGACCAGCGGCTCGGTCGCCTCGCCAGCGAAGTGGCCCGCGTCCTGCGCGGCAAGAACAAGCCGACCTACACACCCCACCTGGATACGGGCGACTTCGTGGTGATAATTAACGCTGAGAAAGTGCTGGTGACCGGTAAAAAGAGCAGCCAAAAACTCTACCGCCGTCACTCGGGCCGTCCGGGTGGTATGAAAGTTGAGCCGTTCAACAAGCTGCAGGCTCGCCTGCCGGAGCGGATCGTGGAGCAGGCAGTGAAAGGCATGCTACCGAAGAACTCTCTGGGACGGCAGCTCTTCACCAAGCTGAAAGTTTATGCCGGTGCCGAACATCCGCACCAAGCGCAGAAACCTGAAGTCCTAACAATCAATACCATTCCTGGAGGGAACGACTAATGCAGGCGACGGAAAGAAACGAACGGGTGATGTATTGGGGCACGGGCCGCCGCAAATCGGCAATTGCTCGGGTGCGGCTAGTGCCCGGCAGCGGCCAGCTCACTATCAACGGCAAACCTGGCGATCTCTACCTCCAGTTCAACGCGGGCTATCTGTCGGCTACCAAGGCTCCCCTGGAAACCCTGGGGCTGGAAGCCGAATATGACATTCTGGTCAACGTGCGGGGCGGTGGTTTGACGGGGCAGGCCGACTCGATTCGGCTGGGTGTGGCTCGAGCCCTCTGCCAACTCGACCCCGACAATCGCAAGCCGCTGAAAGTGGAAGGCTATCTGACCAGAGACCCCCGCGCCAAAGAGCGGAAGAAATACGGTCTGCATAAAGCCCGTAAGGCTCCCCAATACTCGAAGCGGTAATTTTGGTATTCTCGTTGATTTAGCACTTTAGGCTCAGTAATTAGGCGCAAGACCATGGCAAAACCTGACATTCATCCCAAGTGGTATCCCGAGGCGAAGGTCTATTGCAACGGCGAAGTTGTGATGACCGTGGCCTCCACCAAACCCGAACTGCATGTAGATGTGTGGTCGGGCAATCACCCCTTCTTTACGGGCACCCAGAAGATTATTGACACCGAAGGCCGCGTGGAGCGCTTCCTGCGCAAATACGGCATGACCGACAGCAGCCAGGCTGCTCCTCCCCAGGGCGACAAGAAAAAGTAGCGGTCGTCAATTGAAGCACAAGGACGCAGTCGAGTCTTAGAACTTGGCTGCTTTTGTTGTTCAAGGACGGGCGTTGATTTTTGGAGCAACTGCAATGGCTGAACCCTATTTACTCAGTAAACTCAAATCGGTTGAACAAACCTTTAACGAGCTGACCCGCCGCCTGGCTGACCCAGATGTGGCCAGAGATCCCGGCGAATTCCAGCGGATTGCCAAGGCCCGTTCGGCCCTGGAGGAGACGGTAGACACCTACGAGAACTGGAAGAAGTCCCAGCAGGATCTGGAGGAGGCGCGGCAAATTTCCAAGGATGCGGGTGGCGACCCGGAGCTGAAGGAGCTGGCTAGCCTGGAAATAGATGAACTGGAAACCCGAATCGAGGAATTGGAACAGCGGCTGAAAATTTTGCTGCTGCCCCGCGACCCGAACGACGACAAGAACATCATGCTGGAAATTCGGGCCGGAACGGGCGGCGACGAAGCCAGCATCTGGGCCGGAGATCTGGTGCGGATGTATTCTCGCTATGCCGAAGGCCAGGGCTGGCGCGTCAAGCTGGTGAGCGAGTCGCTGGCCGATATGGGTGGTTTCAAGGAAGCCATCCTGGAGATCCAGGGCGATCAGGTCTACAGCAAGCTCAAGTTCGAGGCGGGCGTGCATCGGGTGCAGCGGGTGCCCGTCACGGAAGCAGGCGGACGGGTGCATACCTCCACCGCGACGGTAGCCGTGATGCCGGAAGTGGACGATGTGGAAGTCGAGATCGACCCCAAGGATATCGAGATGACCACAGCCCGGTCGGGCGGCGCGGGCGGTCAGAACGTCAACAAGGTGGAGACGGCGGTTGACCTGTTCCACAAGCCCACGGGCATCCGGGTGTTCTGCACCGAAGAACGCTCTCAGCTGCAAAACCGCGAGCGAGCCATGCAGATTCTGCGGGCCAAGCTCTACGAGATCAAACTGAGAGAACAGCAGGAAGCCGTGACCTCAATGCGCCGCTCCCAGGTGGGCACGGGAGCCCGGTCCGAGAAAATCCGCACCTATAACTACAAGGACAACCGCGTTACCGACCATCGCCTGGGCCAGAACTTCACGCTTAGCCCGGTGCTGGAGGGCGAGGTCGAATCGGTGATCCAGTCCTGCATTTCCCAAGACCAGCAGGAGCGGCTGGAGGAACTGGCCGCCTCGACCTCAGCCTCGGTTTAAAGCTCCTAGCCCTAGATACCGAAGCTAATTCTAAAAAGGCTGGACGTTCTGCCAATCGCCGCATACAATAGCTGGAGTTCGCTTCAGTTCATTTGTACTTGATTTGTACGTGCTCACCCGTACCTGCAAGCTATGCCGCGCTTTCTGCATTTGGCCGACGTCCACCTCGGCTTTGACCGCTACGACTGCAAGGAACGCACCCAGGATTTCTTCTACGCTTTCCAGAGCGCGATTGAGCAATATGCGCTGGAGCCGCAGGTAGATTTTGTCCTGATTGCGGGCGATTTGTTCGAGCATCGCAACATCCAGCCCGCTATTTTGAATCAAGCCCAATATTGCCTGGAACAGCTGAAGCAGGCCGGGATTCCGGTGCTGGCGATCGAAGGCAACCACGACAATCGGCCCTATGGCACCAAAACCAACTGGCTGCGCTACCTGGCCGACTGGGGGCTGCTGCTGTTGCTAGAACCGGGCGAAACGGGCGACAGCTTCTATGAACCCTGGAACGGCCAGTCGGGCGGCTACATTGACCTAGACTGTGGAGTGCGGGTGCTAGGCTCCAGCTGGTACGGCACCTCGGCTCCCAAGGCAATCGAGCAAATTGCTGCCGCGATTCGAACTCTGCCGCCGGGGCCAGTCCAGACGGTAATGATGTTCCACCACGGGCTGGAGGGCCAGATTGCTCGCTATCAGGGGGCACTGCGCTATACCGAACTGCTGCCGCTCAAGCAGGCGGGCGTCGATTATCTGGCCCTGGGCCATATCCACAAGAACTACGAAGTTGAAGGCTGGGTGTTCAATCCCGGCTCCCTGGAGGCCAACAGCATTGAAGAAAGCCGCTACCGGCGCGGCGCTTACCTGGTAGAACTGGGGGCAGATGGTGTCCGCGCTGAACTAAAGCAGGACTACTACCAACGGTCTATAGTGCGCTTGCAGCTGACGACTCGTGGTGATGAGACGGTTGAAGATCTGGAGCAGCAGGCGATTCAGCAGGTAGAACAGGCGATTCAGCGAGTCCAGCTCCAGCCAGCCAAAGCTCCGGTCGTGGAGCTGCGGATCGAAGGCCAAGTTGGGTTTGACCGGTTTGAGCTGGACGTGCGGCAGCTCCAGCAGCAGCTCCAGCAGTTGAGCCAGGCTCTAATTTTCTTACTGAAATACGAAGTGGATGCGGTGGCCTACGCCACGCCCCTGAGCGAAGACGCCAATCGCCAGCAGATCGAACGGGAGGTCTTCCTCGATCTGCTGACGGCCAATAACAGCTATCGCAAGCGGGCCAGCGATTTGGCCAGTGGCCTGATCGCCCTCAAGGATCTACAGCTAGAGGGTCACTCCGAAGCGGATCTGTATGATTACACCTGTAGCCTGGTCAACCCCGACCGCCTCTATGCTCTGGACGACTAGGCTGTAGACGACTAGAGAAATCTAGCTGCCGCGCTGGATCTCGGTAAAGATCGCCTCCAGAATTTCGGTCGCGCCCTGGTCGCGCAGACGGTGGGCCAGCTGAATCCCCAGAGCTTCGGCCTCGGCTGTGGCACCCGTGATGCTGTCTTTCACCAGCTGCTGACCGTCCAGGCTGGCCACCATGCCGGTGAGGGTGAGCTGATCGGCCTCAATAGCGGTATTCACGCCAATCGGCACCTGGCAGCCGCCCTCCAGTTCGCGCAGGAACGAGCGCTCGGCATAGCAGCGGTAGGCGGTAGGCCCATGCTCCAGAGCCTTGATCAGCTCCAAAATTTCCGGATCTCCAGTGCGGCATTCGATCCCCAGCGCCCCTTGACCGACGGCGTGCAGCGATACTTCCGGGGAAAGGATCTGGTGAATGCGGTCGGCCATATCCAGCCGCCGCAGGCCAGCCACGGCAAGGATGATCGCGTCGTATTCCCCGGCATCTAACTTTTGCAGGCGCGTGTTTAGATTGCCGCGAATATCCTTGAACGTCAGGTGGGGATAATGGTGGCGCAGCTGGGCTAGCCTTCGCAGGGAAGAGGTTCCGACCACCGCTCCTTCCGGCAATGTATCAATCTGCTTGTCGCGGTGGTTGGCGTGAACGACCAGGGCATCCGCCGGGTCTTCCCGCTCGGTAACGCAGCCCAACATCAGCCCTTCTGGCAGGTTAGTCGGCAGATCCTTGAGGGAATGCACGGCAAAGTCGATATCGCCTTGCAGCATACCGACTTCCAGCTCTTTGGTGAACAGCCCCTTATCGCCGATTTTGGCCAGGGCCACATCCAGAATTTTGTCACCCTGGGTGCTCATGGTGTGAACTTCAAACTTGCGATCGGTAAATTGGCGCTGCAATTCGCCCTGCACCCAGTGGGTTTGCACCAAAGCGAGCTGACTTTTACGCGAGCCAATCCGGACGGGACGGGGAGGACTAGAAACCATTTTGAAGCGTGTTGTAAAACTAAGATTTGATACAGGTT
>JBJTUI010000312.1:0-11451 GCA_046080625.1 Elainella sp.
CAGGCATGCTTTACGCTCTGCTCTTTGGTTACGTCCTGCTCTTTTGCTTGTCTTTCTGAGTTAAAGATCGGGTGATACTGTAGCCGCCTGCATGCGGTTGCAAGCAATCTATCTCGATGAGAAGCTGGTGTTTCGTCTGAAGCCGGTTCAACAACATCTGTAAGATCCCAGAATCTCACTACGCCGTCTTGGCCAGCGCTGGCAAGACCTTTACAATCTGGGCTAAAAGCGACTGAATAAACTGGACCAACATTCGGAGAAGTCCAGACTAGTTCTGGCGAAATTTTCTGAAAATCAGTCTGATCTATTTTCCACAGTCGGACTGTACCACTACCATCAGAAGCTCTGTCATTATCATCAGGAAGAACACCTCTGCCCACAGCAAGATAGGATCTAGATCCACAGCTTGGAGTATCTGGACTAAATGCAACTGTGTAAGCTTTTTCAGACTGCTTGAGGGGATAAAGTGAAAGACTGTCTTTACCTTTGCTTTCCTGTAACGACGATAGGGTGACGATTCCATCTGTAGCCCCACTCGCAATCATCTTGCCGTTAGAACTAAAGGCAACTGACAAAATAGTTTCATACCTCCGGGGTATAGAAGGCGGTTTTCGCTGATCCTGAGTCAAATTCCACAGCGTTACCTGTCCATCATCTGCGCCAGCAGCGATCCACTTCCCGTCGGGACTAAAGGCAATTGCCTGTACTTTGTCGGGCGCTGAAAAGACCTGAGGTGAAGCTTGCTGGTTGACCTGATTCCAAACTCTCACAGTCCGATCGCCACCACCGCTCGCAATCTTCCCATTTCGGCTAAATGCTACAGATTTAATGCTTGAACCAAAACTCGTATCAAATTGAGCAACAGACAGCTCAAGTTTATTTGAAGTTCCTAGTTTGAGCAATTTGTCTAGATCCCAAACTCTTGTCCAGGTGTCGCTTCTGCTACCAGTAATGATCTGACTCCCGCTTGAACTGAATGCAAGAGAGCTAGCGTACTGGCTATGGATCTGAAAAGGGCCGTCTAGCTTGTTCTGTAAATCCCATAAGTACAGTGAGCCGTTGTTATCTCCAATTGCCAGCAGGCCGTCTGGTTTGAATGCAAGGGTGTCTATCGAGCTAGGAAGGGCCATCTTATTTTGCTCTCTCGACGCTGCTAATGCGCTTTCTAAGCTACGCACAGCCGATCCCTCTGTTTCAGGAGCGAGCTCTCTGCTGCGAGCTGCAACATTGATTGCCCGAATCAGATTATTGATCTCTTCACCCTCTTGAGACGCAATTGCAGCCTGAATATCGGACGCATCAGCATGCAATTCTGCTACTTTTGTAGCTCTGTCTGCCTTTTGTGTCGCCAAGTAGGACGAGACTCCTAGGCCAGAGACGGTAATAGCATACCCTACTAAAGCTCCTACTAGCGGCAATATGTCCCTGTGGCGTTTCCACCAGCTTTCGGGTAAATGCTCGCTAATCCACCGCTGGTTAAACACCTCACGATAAATTTGGTTTCTGACCTGTAAAACTGTCTCTGTTGCCTGTATCTTTTTAGGCTTCCGCTGAACTACACCTGCGATCTGTTGCATGATCGCGAGCACCGGACTACGCGATCTGAACAGTGAGGCTTCTGCTTGACGAACCACTCCAGAGAGCTTGAGATACTCTTTAACCTCAGATTGCTCTTCATCGTAAACAGGATATATTTCTTCGCGAACTTCTTGATAGGTTTTCAAGATTGATTCTGAATCAAAAAGTACATCCTTATTGAGCAGCATCTGCCGCACATAATTCAGATTACTCCCCCGCTCGCTGCCCGACCCTAAAAACGCTTCTTTAGTGATATATTCAACGTCTACCTTGCGGATCTCAGCAGGCAGCTTTTGTCGGGCGTTGGCCAGTTCGCTACAGAGCCGTTGAGTTAAATAGGGGTGCCCGCCTGTCTGCTTGAGTATCCATTCCATGACCTGCGCTTTCTGCGCTTCAGGAACACCCAGGCCATCGGCCAAAGGCATTGCTTCTTTCAACGTAAAATCAGTTAAGCTGACCGGATGACCAATGTTGAATGGGGTAATATTTGGATTTCGGATCAGATTGCTTGGGGTAACTGCACCGATTAGTACAAAAGACAATCTTTCGAATGCAGAAATACTATGACGATTGTTGTAAACATAGCGAATTGCTGCAAAAAAATCGTCTGAAAAAGTGAGTTGGCGGGCTACATCAATTTCATCAATAAAAATTACTACAGGTTTACTGATTTTCACCAATAGAACCTCTTCAAAGAAAAGCAGCAGGCGCTGAGTAAAACTCAAGTAACTATAGCTTTGCCACCATTGATCTGTGTCAACCTTTAACCGCAACTCTCGATTCATCACGAAAAGTATGGTTTGATACCAGTGCTCAGCAGTTGTGCTAGAAAACCCGTGCCCGCTCAGATCAATGATCAGCGACCGAATCCCCTTCTCACTCAACTTTTTTGCTGTTTTCACCATTAAACTGGATTTACCAATTTGCCGACAGGCTAGAATATAGGCAAACTTGCCTTCCAAACAGAGATCTAAAAGTTCCTGGTCAGCTTCACGCTCTAAATAGATGCCATTGTCAACCTGCACTGTACCGCCAGTCGTATAGATTTTGGGTTTAGCCACACAGATTCTCCTTGAAGTAGGTCGCATATAGCTGGCAGCGAATGGTCACAGCCTGTCCTTCTCCTCGACGCACCAACCCCCAATGCCACAATTTATAAAAAGCCTCTGGATTCCTGCTAACTTTCCCACGCAGAATTAGACAGAGTTCCTGCTGGAGTTCAGGCTCCCTGCTGACTTTACTGCAATATCTATTCAGATGTTGACTAAACGCACCGTTAAGAGATGTGGCAGAGTCAAATAGCTGTGCAGGTGTAAATAAACCTTCTCTGATCCGATCTAAGGCTTGTTTAGTTAACGCCGGATGTCCCTGTAGAAGGTTCCACAGTTGGTTGACCTGCTCCTCGTTCAGCAGCCCTCCATACTCGCTGTTTAGCTCAGCGACTTCCTGCTCGGATAGATCCGCCAGTTCAGTGATGTCTGCCACGTCGAAAAAAATGGACTGTGAAACACTATCTTCCAGCTCGCTCTGGTGAATAGAAGTTGTTACAATCAGGTTTAGCTTCTTCCAGATATAGCCAAAATCATGATGTGATCCTCGGTTATGCCAATTCCGCAGCATTCCAAAAAAGTCAGAAGAGAAGCTTGCGGTAGAAAGTTTATCGATATCATCTATGATGACTACTGCTTCACCCTCAAGTTTCTCTAAATAGTCTTCGATGAAATAGGTGCAGTCAAGCGATTTTCCGTCGGGTGGGGCAGCTATACCAAATTGTCTAGCCAGCAAGCAGCAGAACTTTAGAAAAAACAAAGTGGGGTCAGCGAGTTCCGCCTGCCTGAATTCCTGCAAATCCAACTGAGCAACCCGCTTGCCCATCTGCCTGAGTTTATTATTCAAGCGATTCAGCAAGGACGTTTTGCCAAACTGGGTCGGTGCAATTATCGCTATAGGATTGTCTTGATACTCAATCTGCTTAAGAATTTTCTGATCCGCTTCTCGATGTATGTATACATTGCTAGGGGAGAACGGTGAGGCTGATCCAAGTAGGTTAGAGATCTGAGGCGAAGGCGATTCAGGACGCCGCTCAGGCTGTCGCTTGAGTAGAATTGGAATGCGATGGGCCTCCAGAGGCGCATTCTCTGCGGTTGAGGGCTCTTCAGAAATAGAGCTTTCGCGAGTATTACCCGAAGAAGGTGGAGCGAAGCAGATTGCATTACATCCCAACTCAAAGGCAGGCTCGATTTTCAAGCCACAGCCCAAACCTTCATAAAATCCGTTTGCAAACGAGATAGCCGCATCGTCATGCACAGCTTGTTTCATACCGATCACATAGTCCACATGCTGCACAACCGCCTCAGCCTGCTCTTGAGCAAAGCAGGCATTGAACAGCACACATTGAATTGATTTAAGATTCTGCTCTTTTTGAACCTTTTGAAAGACTCCGAAAAGTCCAGCTAGAGCTTCGGCAGTTGCAGGTTTGGGCTGGCCTCCTTCTTCAAATATCAATCCAGCCTCGCCGCTTCCATGTCCTGCGAAATGCACAATATCTGGTTTCTCGTTAAATAGTGCCACCCGCAAAATGCTGGCGTTGACTGCCCATTTTTGCACCAACTCAAACTGGTCTCGCAGCCTGGAATTCCTCAAGCTATCTTCGATCTTTTTAACTTCTTTGTCCAACCGGATGTCAGACATGCCTAGGGGATTGGCAGCAAGGAAAAGGATCTTCATAGGGCTATGGGGGAAAGCTTAACAGGGAAGATAAGCGGCACAGAAATAGTATATAGCTACATTCAGTGATCCTACAGAGGAGTCCTATTTTCTTAAAGATGCGTTAACACAAGAGTGATGCATTAGGACTGGATAGAAGTAAGCTGGGCGATCAATAGTTCATAGGTTCTAGTCTCTATTTAACTGGCATACAAAGAATATTAGAGGAAAGGTTTAGCAAGACATCATTCAAATCGTTCAACTCAGCTGAAGTCAGAGAATCTATTTCGATTTTCATAATTCATTTAAGTCTGGGTTATTATCTGGTGAGTTAAACCGATCCAAATGCCCAAGAGCAGCCTCAGAACCAGATATAGACTCTCTAGGCGGTCATCACCCCAAAATGCAGAGACAACAAAATGCAGAGGTGACAAGAGCTTCTGCCCAGACTCAGCTCAGCAGCGTCCCATCCGATTTCTAGGTTTCGATCTATTGGTTATAGAAACAGTGCTGTCCTCTACTACAGTGCAGCCTAATAGCTTTACGGAAGGGCCAACTCAGCGTAGAGCGCCTTTGCCAAGCCTCACTCAGTAAAAACACTAAATCAGTCTAGATAGTGCAGCAGGCTGGGGTTTGGTACAGTAGGAACAATTCTATCCATATCAGTAGCCTGGGCAGTTTTTCAGGATGCGCCATCTGGCCGCAGAAAACTTCTATGCCACAGCCCAGTTTGCCGATGCAGCGGTTGCCCTGAAGTTGAATGTCGTCAGCAAACTGCGCAAAGATGCTAACCTGCGCTATCTCTACATTAATTCCCTCCTAGCGCCCATGGACCTAGCCGGAATCGATCTGAACCTCCTCGTGGTATTCGACGCCCTGATGGCCGAACGCCACGTCACCCGCG
Organism: Elainella sp.; assembly: GCA_046080625.1. Classification (GTDB taxonomy): domain Bacteria; phylum Cyanobacteriota; class Cyanobacteriia; order Elainellales; family Elainellaceae; genus Elainella. The sequence continues at coordinate 5,189 of JBJTUI010000312.1, forward strand.
CCGGAGAGCGCATCGGCCTCAGCCAGCCAGCCGTCAGCGCCGCCCTGAACCGCCTGCGCCACCTGCTCAAAGACGATCTGTTTATTCGCCGCTCCGACGGTATGCAGCCCACCCGCCGCGCCCAAGAGCTGGCCGTTCCTCTGCGCCAAGCCCTAGCCCAGATCCAGGCAGCCCTGGAGCCCCAAACCTTTGACCTCACCACCGCCCAGCGCGTCTTCAAGCTGGCCACCAATGACTTCGCTGCCTCAATTTTGCTGCCCGGTCTGGGAACCCGTCTCAGTCGGGAAGCCCCTGGCCTCGACCTGCGGTCGTTTGTGGACCACAAGGGCAACAAGCAGTGGGTGTGGCTGGCGCTGGACGTGGCGACTCGTGAGATCGTGGGTTGCTGGGTCGGGGACCGCTCTGGCAAGTCGGCTGTAGCGTTGTGGCGCTCGCTGCCCGCAGTGTACCGGCAATGTACTGTCATCTACACCGATGATTGGGAGGCTTACGCCACAACCTTGCCAAGCTCGCGGCACTGTGTGGTGAGCAAACAGAGTGGGCTGACCAGCGACATCGAACGGTTCAACAACACCTTGAGGCAACGAGTCTCGCATTGAGTCAGAAAAGCGTTGTCGTTTTCGAAGAAGGTGGAGAATCCCATTGGTGCGATTTGGTACTTCATCCACCACTACAACGAGACGATACGTTTGGAGTCATGCGAATGCTAACCTAGACCGCTTATTCTCCATCCTTTACCAAATCGCACTACCATTTAATTGAGCCTACCTACTTAAGCTGGATGGTATCATTGCCAACAAAAGTGGCGTTCCTATCAAGTTTTGTGATACAGATGTTACACTAACACTTCTGTAGATCACGAGACTGCTCAATCACCGCCCGCAAATCGCGAATTTCGCAGTCGAGATTCAGGTCTTTGCGCAGGTTAGACGCCAGAATCAGAATTTTCTCAGAATTTTCAGGGTGGCAGGGGCAGAGAAGACTACGCTTCATCCAGTGGACCATTGATCAACCCGTTCAGGCCATAGACTTCGCGGCTGCCTGCCAGCGTCACCAGCGTCACCTCGCGCTCGTCGCCCGGTTCAAACCGGACGGCGGTTCCGGCAGGAATATCGAGCCGCATGCCCCTGGTTTGCTCGCGGTCAAACGCCAGAGCCCGGTTCACCTCATAGAAGTGAAAGTGAGAGCCGACCTGAATTGGCCGATCGCCCCGGTTAGCCACCGTCAGCGTCAGCGTTGGCCGACCTGCATTCAGCTCAATTTCCCCGTCTTCAACCAACAGTTCACCTGGAATCATCATTGCCTCGTCATCGCCTCAGCGCTCGTTTTGTTCCCCAGTCTATCGAATTCCAGCGCTGGCTAAATCCGTAGGGGCATAGCCGACCTGAGACTATTGCGATTTGGGCGACAGACAGCGGGAACGCAGCAGAACTACAGCCGGGATCAGGTACAGGTAGACCGCGTAGGGAATGAACTGCCAGTCGGTCATCAACACCGTGGCCGGAACCAGACCGGCAATATTCCAGGGCACCAGGGGCGCGAGCACCACGACGCTATTCTCCAAATCTAGCGCTAGGTCTGCGGGCTGGGAATAGGCGGGCCGCACCAGTTCTTCGGTCAACAGAATGCCAATGGTCTGGGTACAGCCAAACCCGGCGGCAACCAGGCTGATCAGCGTTGTGTTGAGAAATCGAGTCCGGCCCGTCAGACTGCTGTTTCTGGCCAAGTGACCTCGACGCAGCAGCGGCAGATCCTGGAGTGCCCTGCTGCCCGTGAGCAATCCGGCAATCGCGGTAGAGATCAGCACAATGCCGCAGACCTTGACCATGCTCCAGACGCCGCCGCCGAGCAGAATTTTCTGGATGGGGGTATCCGCCTCCAGCTGAAATCCCAGCAGGGCAAATCGCATCACCTGAGTCCAGGAATAGTGCTGATACAGCAGAGCCAACCCCATCGCTGTCCCAATACTCACGAGCATCGCCCGCTTGACTTCGACCCGCAGCAGGGCCAGCCCCAAAATTATCACCGCTGGCAGCAGCACAATGCCGTTCAGGTCAAAGAACTGGCGCAGTTCCTGGGTGAGGCTGCTGTCGGTCAGTTCGACCGGGTAGAGCCAAGACCAGCCCCAATAGATCAGGCTGCTGAGGCCAAACGGCAGCAGGCCTGTTGTGAGCATGGCTTTGAGGTTGGCGTAGAGGTCGGTGCGGGTGAGGGCCGCAATCAGATGGGCACTCGATGACATGGGCGAACAGCGATCGCCGAAGTAGGCACCCGCAATCACAGCACCCGCAATTAGATGGGGATTGCTACCGCTGCCCCGAGCCATGATTACCAGCGCCAGCCCAACCGTGCCTGCGGCTCCGAAAGAGGTGCCCAGCAGCAGCGACACCAGGCTGGTCAAGAGAAACGCCGCCAGAACAAACCAGTGGGGATTGATCAGGCCAACCCCGTAGTAGACCAGGGCTGGAACAGTGCCTGCTGCCATCCAGGTCGAGGTGACGGCCCCAATCATCAGCAGAATCGTGAAGACGGGCAGGGCTTTGCGGCTACCCTGGATCGCCATTTGCAGCAGGCTGGCTCCTGAGATGCCGCGCCGCCACAGGGTCAAACTGAGAATGAGCAGGGTCGCCAGCAGCGGCAGGGCAATATAGACGCCTTGTAGGGCGCTGACAACGAGCAGACTAAACGAAACTAGCAGGGCAAATCCGATATCCATGGGGGTGACGCGGCTGATTTAAACAGGCAGCTGTAGGGCGCTGGGCCAACCTGGTCCAGGCACCCCAGCCGTTTCACTCTAGGCAAGTTTGGCCGCCAGAACAACGCAGGCCAACGATGCCAGTTATCGATAAAATCGATAGATATGTAAATTCGGGTGGCTTCTGGTGCATCACTCTCAGCTCAAAATTTCCCAGCTCAAGGCCTTTGTCACCGTAGCCGACTGCGGCAGCTTCAGCACGGCAGCGCTCCAGCTCGGCCTGTCCCAGTCTACGGTCAGCCATGCGGTTGCTTCACTAGAGGCCGAACTGGGTGTGGTGCTGCTGGCTCGGGGCCGCCAGGGAGCCCAGCTGACTGCCGTGGGGGCAGAGATTTTGCCCGATGCCCGCCAGGTTTTCAGCCTGCTCGACAGGATGCAGCAGAAAGCTAACCGAGATAAAGGCTTGCAGAGCGGAACAGTCCGAATTGCTTCGGTTCGCAGCATTGCTACCCATTTGCTGCCAGAGGCGATTGCCCAATTCCAGCGACGGTTTCCGGCGATTAATCTGGTGATTCAGGACTGCGCCTGCTACCCCGACGTAGAGCAGATGCTGCTGCACAACCAGGCGGAAATCGGTCTGACACTGCTGCCAGTGGGAGATGAATTTGCGGTCCGTGAGTTAATTCAGGATGAATTCGTCGTTCTGTTACCCGAGAGCTTCTCAGCCAATTCGCCAGTTTATTCCCAGAATAATAGCCAGAAAAACTCCCAGGAAAATACAGGACAACTACCAGTACTCCTGAGCTGGGAGCAGCTTGGGCAATATCCGATGATTATGAATCCTGTTGCCGCACCGCATATCCACACGCGCACTGTTCAACAACACCTGGCCCAGTTTGGCTATCGACTGAACGTTGCCTATGAGGTGAAGGAAGACTCAACGATCGTCGGCATGGTAAAGCGCGGTCTGGGCGCGACGGTTTTGGCCCAACTCGCGGCGGAACCCATTCCTGATGGCGTCCAGGTCTTTCGCCTGCCCGTTCCCCTGAAGCGGTCAATTGGTGCAATCATTCCCAAAGAGGCGCTGTTGCCCAAGGCGGCGTTTGTGTTTCTAGACGTTTTGCAGCAAGCCTGCTCAAGGCAAGCTAGTTTAAGGCGGTTCTGTCAAGAGAGCTAGTGGCGGAACTTTCAGCCATTTGACGGTTTTCCTGAAAATCGGTTCAAGTCATTCTGGTTAGATACTCAGCTTTATAGCTGACTACGATTCAGCAACCTTGCCAAGCCCCCTTGCTCACGCTATCTTGCCTGCTTGACCAGTCTGCCTGGCCAAAGTTGCCTCACCAGCACTGTTTCACCCAGCCCCGTTTCACCCAGTCCTGTTTCACACCCTGTTTCACAAGGTCTGTTGCTGAACTGTTTTCGGGACGGTTTTTGTGCTAAGGACTGTGATCAGGACTATGATCGAGACTGTTTCAGCCCAACCCCCTCAAGTACCTGTTTCGAAACCACGTTACCTGAATCGTTACAGCTGCTAATTTTCTAGCAGTCTGCGTCTGACCCCCTGGAACTTGATCGTTTGCTGTCAGTCTCTGGTTCTAGCTGCCTGTTTGGCCTGATGTCCGTTCTGCTGGGGCGGTTGTCGGGTAACAGGCTTGAGCAGCTTGCTCAACTTAGGCAGGCAGCTCTGTTTAATCGCAATTTCTCAAACAAGCCCCTAAGTCAACCCCCCAAATCTAACCAGACTGGCATGAACCAGCTTGGCGTATTGCTGCTTGATCAGAAGTCTGACCCTGGGAAAGACCCCCTGCACCTTCTGCTGGTTGAAGACGACCAGCCAATTTCTGCTGTTCTAGAGGCCTATTTGACAGCCTGTCACTACCAGGTGAGCACCGCCAGCGATGGCCAGGTTGGTCTGGCGATGGCCCAGCAGTTTCCCTACGATTTGATTGTGCTGGATGTGGTGTTACCGGGGCTAGACGGGCTGCGCTTCTGTCAGAGTTTGCGGAGCCAGGGCAACCAGACGCCCATCCTGCTGCTGACTGCAAAAGAAGACATCTCTGACCGGGTGTCGGGCCTGAACGCCGGGGCCGACGACTACATGGTCAAGCCATTTGACTTGGAAGAACTGCTGGCTCGGCTTCGAGCGCTGCTGCGGCGCGGTAAATCGGCTGATGCAGGTGGAGATGCGGTTTTAGTCTGGGATAACCTGCGGCTTGACCCCGGCAGTCGTACCGTTTGGGCCAACCAGCAGCCCCTGACGCTCACGCCGAAAGAATACGGGCTGCTGGAACTATTCCTGAGTCTGCCCAATCGGGTGTTCAGCCGCAGTGCTATCCTCGATCGGCTCTGGAATCTTGCTGACGCCCCAGGCGAAGAAACGGTTAGCACCCACATCAAATGTCTGAGGCAGAAGCTAAAAACGGCTGGCGTCGCCGACCCTATCCAAACGGTGCATGGCGTGGGATATCGCCTGCGACCTGCCCCCCAGCTGTCCTCTGCTGAAGACACCCAACCTGCCACAGCTCAACCAGCCGCAGCAGCCGATCGCTCGAACCAGCAGAAAAACACCGACCAGCAAAAAGCCTCTGACATTACGGCTCGGGTCTGGCAGCATTCGCAGGCCCAATTTCTGGCGCAGGCCAAAACCATTGACCAGACCGTGCAGGCTCTGGCCCAGGGCCATCTGATGCCTGAACTTCGGCAACAGGGCCAACAGGCGGCCCACAAGCTGGCTGGCTCGCTGGGGATTTTTGGTCTGGTGACTGGCTCGGAGGCAGCCCATTGTTTAGAAGTCGGCCTTCAACAGGTCGAACAAAACCTCGATCCCATTTCTGGCCAAATTTCTGGTCAAATCACCGATTGGCTACAGATTGCTCAGCTCCAGCGCTGGGTGCAGATTCTGCTGCAAAGCCTCTGCCACCAGACCAGCTCAACTTCGCCTATCGAATCAGCCGTCTGGCAGCAGTTCAGCGCGGTTACGACGGTTCTGCCCCTGGTGCGGGTGCTGTCATCAGACAGGTGCCTGGTTGCCCAACTCACGGCTGTAGCGCTCAGCTGGGGGCTTCGGCTCGAAGTGATTGAAGACGCGGCAACTCTGCTGGCGGATCTACGGGTTGACCAAGCCGCTGCGGCAGACCGTCAGCCACCGCAGGTCGCCCTCCTGGATCTGGACCAGCTGAACTGGCAGGAAAGTTTGCGGATTGCCCAAACCCTGCCCACCGTGATGTTGAGTAGCCGCAATCGGCTCCAGGAACGCCTGACGGTCACAAACTGCGGCGGGCTGTATCTGCAAAAACCGCTGCTGGCTGCCGAAATTCTTCAGGCCCTGATGCAGATCTTACGCCCTGCGACTTCAGCTGCTCAGCGACTTCTGGTGGTGGACGACGACCAGACGATTCTGCACTGGCTAGACGCCCTGCTTCGCCCCCGGAATGTGCAGGTGTTTGGCATCACGGACGTTCACCAGGTCTGGTCTGGCCTACAAACCGCCTCGCCCCATCTGCTGATTCTGGACAATGAAATGCCCGACTGTAACGGCTATCAAATTTGCCGATTGCTGCGGCATGAC
>JBJTUI010000313.1:0-13575 GCA_046080625.1 Elainella sp.
CGCTACGATTAACGATTGTGAGTTTTTGAGAAATGAGATGAACGCTCAAGAGATTATCCATTCGATTGAGTCGGAGCAGCTGAAGTCAGACCTGCCCATCATCCATGTTGGCGATACCGTCAAGGTGGGTGTGCGGATTCAGGAAGGCGGCAAAGAGCGTGTTCAGCCCTACGAAGGTACTGTAATCGCCATGCGGAACGGCGGGTTGAACGAAACCATCACCGTCCGGCGGATTTTTCAGGGCGTCGGCGTCGAGCGGGTGTTCTTGATTCACTCGCCGCGAGTGGCCAGCATCACGGTGCTGCGTCGGGGTAAGGCTCGTCGGGCCAAGCTCTACTACCTGCGCGACCGAGTTGGTAAGGCAACTCGCCTGAAGCAGCGCTTCGACCGTCCAATCTAGATCTGAATGATTCTGGGGCTGAACGGTTGGGTGGGCGAATTCAACAGCTTCCAACTCACTCAATCGATTAGCTGCTAGACTAGGAAAGGCATTCTGAGTTTAGGGCTCAGGAATCGTGCGTCCTTAGTTCAGTTGGTAGAACGCAGGTCTCCAAAACCTGATGTCGGGGGTTCGAGTCCTCCAGGGCGCGCTCGATTTTTCCATTTGGCAGGGCTTGAGTTTGAATTCTTCGGGCCTGAAGCAAATTCAGGTTCTGAAGGTTCAAACCGGGCCTTGAGCCAGAGGCAGAACGGTCTAATTCTTGATGAGGCGCTGGTAGATTGTGGCAAAGAAAGGCGAAGCGGACATCAAAGGGCAAAGTAAAGGTCAAGGCGAAGGCAAAGAAGTCAAGGAATCTAAGGAGCCTAAGAAGGTAGCGGAAGCGAGTTCGGGCTTCAATCCCAACACTTTTTTGCAGGGTATCAAGGAAGAACTGGATAAGGTAGTCTGGCCCAGTCGGCAGCAGCTGATTAGCGAATCTTTGGCCGTAATTTTGATGGTGACGCTCTCTGCTACTTTGATCTACCTGGTTGATAACTTATTTGGTTGGGCCGCCGGGAAGGTGTTTTGATGATGGCATCTGACGAGTTCGATAACGTGACGTTGAGCAACGGCGGAGAAGACGAGTCGTTTTCTTCTGCGGATGCCCGCTGGTATGCCGTGCAGGTTGCTTCTGGCTGCGAAAACCGCGTCAAAATTAACCTGGAACAGCGGATTGGCACTCTGGACGTTGCGAATCGAATTCTCCAGATCGAGATTCCCCAAACGCCGATTCTGAAGCCGCAGAAAGGCGGCAAGCCGAAGGAAGGCGCTGAGAAAGTGTTTCCCGGCTATGTGTTGATCCGCATGGTCATGGATGATGAAGCCTGGCAGGTGGTCAAAAACACGCCCAACGTGATCAACTTTGTCGGGGCCGAACAAAAACGCCGCTATGGCCGGGGTCGGGGCCACGTCAAACCGATGCCACTGGGGGCCGCTGAAGTTGAGCGGATTTTCAAGCAGGCGCAAGAGCAAAAGCCTGTGGTCAAGGTAGACATGGCTACCGGCGACAAGATTTTAGTGCTGTCTGGGCCATTCAAGGACTTTGAAGGTGAAGTGATTGAGGTCAGCCCAGAGCGCAGCAAGCTAAAAGCGCTCCTTTCCATCTTCGGTCGGGATACGCCGGTCGAGTTGGAATTTAATCAAGTACAGAAGCAGAGCTAGAAAGCGAATGGCAAAAAAGGTTGTAGCAATCATCAAGCTAGCGATTAACGCTGGCAAGGCAAATCCTGCGCCCCCGATTGGTCCGGCCCTGGGCCAACATGGCGTCAATATTATGATGTTCTGCAAGGAATACAACGCCCGAACTGCCGATCAGGCGGGGATGGTGGTTCCGGTAGAAATCTCGGTTTTCGAAGACCGCAGCTTTACGTTTGTCCTGAAAACGCCGCCCGCCTCGGTTCTAATCAAAAAAGCAGCAGGGGTCGAGTCCGGTTCGGGCGAACCCAACAAAAAGAAAGTAGGTTCAATCTCCAAGGCCCAGCTTCAGGAAATCGCCCAGACTAAGCTGCCCGACCTCAACGCCAACGACATTGCTGCGGCAATGAAGATCGTGGAAGGCACGGCCCGCAACATGGGCATCACGATTCGCGATTAGTCTCGCTCGCCGTCTGGTTTCGCTGGTTCTCGCGTTTGATTTGAACCTTTGATTTGAACCGTCTCGGTTCAACTGTACAAACCCTAGTTGGGGGAGAGCTAACCGCTCGCGATTACCCCAGGAGTATATATGGCTAAGAAAGTATCGCGTCGTTTAGCGGCGCTGCAAGAAAAGGTAGAAGACCGGGCCTATGCCCCCCTGGAAGCGCTGAATTTGCTCAAGGAAACCGCTACCGCCAAGTTTCCCGAATCGGCTGAGGCCCATATCCGGTTAGGTATTGATCCGAAATATACCGACCAGCAGCTGAGAACCACCGTGGCGCTGCCCAAGGGTACGGGGCAAACGATTCGCGTCGCCGTGATTGCCCGAGGCGAGAAGGTGACGGAAGCCACCAACTCCGGGGCCGACATCTCTGGCTCGGAAGAGCTGATCGACGAGATCCAGAAAGGCATGATGGACTTCGACGTGCTGGTGGCCACTCCCGACATGATGCCCCAGGTGGCAAAGCTGGGTCGGCTGCTCGGTCCGCGTGGCCTGATGCCTTCGCCCAAGGGTGGTACCGTTACCTTTGACGTAGCCCAGGCGATCTCTGAGTTCAAGGCCGGGAAACTGGAGTTCCGGGCCGACCGCACCGGGATTGTGCATGTGCTGTTTGGCAAAGCCAGCTTCTCTACGGAAGACCTGCTGGCTAACCTGAAGGCGCTGCAAGAAACCATCGACCGCAACCGTCCTGCTGGAGCCAAGGGCCGCTACTGGCGCTCGATCTACGTTTCTTCAACCATGGGGCCGTCGATTCAGGTAGACATCAGCGGCCTGCGCGACCTGAAGGTAAGTGACGCTGCCTAACTGCTGCTCTGCCGCAAGCTGCAATTTTGATCGATTTCCGGAGAACTGCCCATTCCAACTCTGCTCAACTGAATCAGAACCGAAGACAGCGGGTGCGTAACGCTTAATATCCTGCCGAGGTTCGCTTTTGCCTGAGGGTCGGTTTGCCGATCGATCAGGTCTGCGAAACCTCGGCTGTGGCTCCGAGGTTTTTTAGTGGGCGCGGAAATTCCAGAAGCGGCACAAGTTTGACCAAGTTTGACCGATTCCCAATTTAAGGAGGTGAGACAAGCATGGGAAGAACGTTGGAAGACAAGCAGGCGATTGTGGCAGAACTCAAGCAAAGCTTGAGCCAAGCCCAGCTTGCGGTCGTGATTGACTACAAGGGTTTGACGGTTGCTGAAATCACCGACCTGCGCCGCCGTCTGCGGCCCTCGGGCGCTGAGTGCAAAGTAACCAAAAACACGCTGATGCGGATTGCCATCCAGGACGATCCCAACTGGCAGCCGATGACAGAAATCTGCAAAGAATCTTCTGCTTTCATGCTGCTCAAGGACGATCTGGGCGGTGCTCTGAAAGCCTACCAGGATTTTCAGAAAGCCACCAAAAAGACGCTGATCCTGCGGGGCGGCGCGATGGAAGGGCGGCTGCTGACCGAAGCCGACGTCAAGGCAATTGCCGATCTGCCCTCGAAAGAGCAGCTCATGGCCCAAATTGCTGGGGCGATCAACGGTGTGGCCACTAAGCTGGCCGTGGGTATCAACGAAGTGCCATCTTCGCTGGCCCGAGCGCTACAAGCCTATGCCGACAAGGATGGCTCTAGCGAAGCCGCCTAGGCTCGCGTTTTTTCGAGTTTGTCCACAGGTTTCAATTTTTATTCTCACAGGAGTTAACTCATGTCTGCAAAAACCGACGAAATTTTGGAACAGTTGAAGACTCTCACCCTGCTGGAGGCTTCTGAACTGGTGAAGGGCATCGAAGAGGCCTTTGGCGTCAGCGCTGCGGCTCCGGCTGGCGGCATGATGATGATGGCTGCTCCGGGCGGCGCTGCGGCTCCGGCTGAAGAAGTCGAAGAGAAGACCGAATTCGACGTGATTCTGGACGAAGTGCCTGCCGACAAGAAGATCGCCGTGCTGAAAGCCGTGCGCGAACTCACCGGTCTGGGTCTGAAGGAAGCCAAAGAGCTGGTGGAATCTACGCCCAAGCCCGTGAAGGAAGCCATTGCCAAGGAAGCTGCTGAAGAAGCCAAAAAAGCCATCGAAGCCGCTGGTGGCAAAGTCAGTATCAAGTAGGCTGCTGATTTTCGGTAACAATCGAGATTAAACGACTCGTTTAAGGGTCAAAGGGGCGGGAACTCTCGCCCTTTTTTGTATCTATTGCTCCTGGGCCATTTGCTATGATGCCTACTCTAAAAATGGGAAAAGATTCAGCAATCAGCGAGCGCAACTTTGTCAGTCAAGCAGACCATGGAGGCGTTATTTGAATTTCCTAAAATTGAAAGATCACAACTTCAGATAATTAAAAACATCACTCACGGTAAGTTGCAATTCAGAAACCAAACTGGGAACAGGTAAACTGTCCTGTTCTTCTTGAAGAAATTCAGGTTGTTGTCCTGATGGATAGACAAGCAGCGACCGCTCCTCTGGATCAATCAGCCAGCCCATCTGACAACCGTGTTTTAAGCAGTGCAAGATGTTGCCCGTCACTTTTGTGGGGCTTTGATCGGGAGACAAGATTTCAATTGTCCAGTCCGGGCAAATTGCAAATACATTGGCAATGTCGCCATTATCATCAGCAGGAACTCGATTCCAGGAAAACACAGCAACATCAGGAACGAGCGATCGTCCGCCAAAAGTACAGCGCAGTTCTGGGAAAGCTAGCGCAATTTTTCGATCTTCAACAACCTGATTGATTGCTGTAACGAGCTTTCCCTGTAATTTACTGTGCTTTCCCTGCGGCATTGGTTTTTGAACGATGCGTCCATCAATGTATTCACTGGCTGGTTTTGTCTCCGGCAACTTCAGAAACTCTTCCAGCGTGATTATTTTTTCTGGAATCTGTACCATCCGTGATTCTTCCTTGACCTAAGGGCAGCGCACAGAGCAGAAAGGGCAGTCATTCATCAAAGCAATGAACTGTGCGCTATTCTAACTCTACTTGTCCGATCGCACGGGCAACAGCAAGCTGCAAAAGCCAAATTTGCATCCCGGTCATGAGTTTTTCGATTGACCACAATCAGCCTTGAGGCCGACAAAGCCAAATTGAGACAAAACCAAATTGAACGTCCACCGTTATCCGGAACGCTGATTCCCCTAGCTTTTCACATCCAGCAATCCCGTCTCTTTGGCCTTGGGGTCGAACCTGATTGGGATTTTGACGCCCCGCGTCTCCAGGGCGGCCAAAACCTCGGCTTCAACTCGGCGGGCCGCCTGCTTCAGGGTTTTGATTTTGCCCAGCTCGTCGCTGGCTTCGTAGGCAGACTGCTCGGCCTCGGTCATCTGGGTTTTGGCGTCGATCGGCTGGTTCCAGAGGGGGGATTGCTCGGCGTTTCCCGGAGGGGGGGTATCGGTTTTGGCAGTCCAGTCGGCGAGCCAGGCATCGCGAATCTCCTCGAGCTGGGTGCGGTTGGGCCGCTCGATGGTTTCGACTCTGAGCCAGTAGCAGCCCTGGGGCTGGCGGACGAGATGTTGTTTCAGGCTGAGGCCAACATCGCGCGAATAGCCAACGTATTGCAAAGCCTGGGCCTGATCGTAGATGGCGTAGACGCCCACCCGGCCCTCAAAACCGGACGTCAGCTGACCTGCCGGGTCGAGAAATGGAATTAGCTCAGGCTCCATAGCTAACCTCAGACGACAACTAACCTCAGACGACTGCGGCCAGCACAAACCCTAGACAGAGCAGCAGACTGCTCCAGAAGTGTAGGGCGACGGCGTAGAATTTGCAGTTGCGGACGCGCTCCGGCTGGTCGTGGAAGCGCAGGGCATGGCGACAGAGATTCACAGCAGCGGGCAGGCTGAGAAACACCAGCAGCATCCAGACTGGGAACAGACCCGTCAGGACAGACAGACCTGCCAGCCCAAACAGAACGCTGCAGAGCCAGGGCAGGAGCTGAGCCGAGCGTTGGGTACCCAGCCGCACCACCGGCGAGCGTTTGCCAGCGGCCAAGTCGTCCTCGACCTGGTGAAAGTGGGAGCAGAACAGGATCAGGCTGGTGCTGATGCCCAGCAGCACAGAGGCGATCAGGCCAGTGCTAGACCAGGACTGGGTTTGGCTGTAGTAGGCGGCGGAGACGGCCAGCGGCCCGAAGGCAAAAAAGCAGAGGATTTCGCCCAGCCCCTGGTAGCCTAACCGGAAGGGCGGCCCGTGGTAGACATAGCCGAGACCACAGCAGAGCAAAATCAGCCCGATTACCGTCAGATCCTGCTGCCACCAGGCAATCGCCAGAATCCCACCGATGCCCAGCGCCAGACAGAGATTGCCCAGGTTGAAGATCAAGGATTTGTTGCCGGTCAGGTTGACCAGCGAGGTGGGTTCGTTGGCGTCGATGCCCGTCTCGGCGTCAAACACGTCGTTGCTCAGGTTTTCCCAGGCCAGAATCAGAATTGCTGCCAGCAGGAAGGTGAGAAAAATCCCCCAGCGGATCTGGCCGGTTTGAGCAAAGGCGATGGCCGTACCCAGGGCAATCGGGAAAATCGCGACGCTGTACATCGGCGGCATCAGCGCCGCCAGCCAGAGCTTGCGGTTCTGTTCAGGGGTTTGGTCGGGCGCTAGGGCAGCTTGAGGGAGAACTTCTGGAGTCATAAACCGGAATCACCAGGATTTTATTAAAAAGTTGGAGGCGGAATTCGCTGGTCGGGCCAATTCTGGCGGGCTTCTGGCTGCGGACTTCTGGCAGTGGCCTTCTGGCGGGGCTTCTAGCAGCGACACAGCCGCGCCTGATTGGGACTCAGGATCAGAACTCATTATACGGGGCTGCTGTAGACCTCCTGGTGCGCCGCTGAACCGATTCACGTAACGAATCGTGAATAAACGCTTGGATCGGTTGATTGAATCAGGTTAGCTAAAACGGGAGCCCCCAGCGTTCTGACGCTCTTGATCAGGGCTCCAGTCTGCGTTCCAGCTTGCGATTCGTTCTCACCCTAATGAAACTGCCTCCCGGACCCGGTTTGCCTCCCCTGCTGCAAACCCTGCGCATAATCGCCGACCCCACCGGCTTTCTCGACGCTTGCGCCCAGCGCTATGGCGATACCTTTACGCTGCGAGTGCTGGGGCCAAATTCGCCGCCCGTGGTGTTTCTGAGCCATCCCGACGCTGTTCAGGCCATCTTCACCACTCTGGCCCATCAGCTTGAGCTGGGCAAAGTCACCAACGTCTTTCGGCCCTTGACCGGCAGCGAATCCCTGATCATGCAGGACGGTGCCCGTCACCAGAAACAGCGCCAGCTCTTGATGCCCGCTCTACACGGCGAAAGTCTGCACCGCTGCGGTGAGCTGATCTGCGACATCACGCGCCAAATGGCCTGGGCAGATCCGAACGCCCCGACTCAGACCGTCCAGACCCAGATGCTCAGCCTGTCGCTGGAGGTGATTCTGCGGGTCGTGTTTGGCCTCCAGCCCGGAGGACGCTGCGAACGGCTGCGGGATCTGCTCCATAGGCTGCTGGAGCGGATCAACTCGCCCGTCTATTCGGTGCAGTTTTTTCTGCCGCCCTTGCAGCAGGACTGGGGCCGCTCCAGTCCCTGGGGGGGATTTTTGCGGCTGCGGCAGCAGATCGATCAGTTGATCTATGCCGAGATTTGCGAGCGGCGCAATCAGCCTGCCTCTGAGGCCCAAGGCGACCTGCTGGGAATGCTGCTGGAGGCTCGCGACCTGAACGATCAGCCCCTTAGCGACATCGAGATTCGCGACCAGCTGATGACGCTGCTGCTGTTGGGCCATGAAACCACCGCCTCGGGGCTGACCTGGGCCTTGTACTGGCTCTACCAGAATCCGCTGGTGCTGTCCCGCTTGCAGCAGGAGCTGGATCAATCCCCCGCCGACCCACAGCAGCTGGCCCAGCAGCCCTACCTGAGCGCGGTGTGCAAAGAAGCGCTGCGCCTCTATCCGATTGCGCTGATTTCCCAGCCCCGGCGCGTCAAGCAAACCCTGGAGCTGGAAGGCTACCGCTACGAGACGGGTACGGTGCTGATTCCCTGCATCTATCTGGCCCACCATCGAGCAGCTGCCTATCCCGAGGTCGAGCGGTTCCGGCCCGAGCGGTTTTTGGACAACCCGCCTTCGCCCTACGAATATTTCCCGTTTGGTGGCGGCAGCCGCAGCTGTATCGGTATGGCGCTCGCGATGTTTGAGATGAAGCTGATTCTGGCGACGCTGCTGAAGCGGTATGAGTTCGCACCGGCCCAAATTCAGCCCTGTCGGCGACCCGCCCGACGCGGTATTACCTTTGTGCCGCCCGGTGAGCTGAAGCTGCGATTGCTGCAACGCCGCAACTCAACGCCTTCGGTGCAGCAGTTGGGTTAGCCTCCGCAGACCATTCATTTTCAGTAGAGCGGCAATCCCAACCATTAGAGACTTCAGAGACTTCGGACATGAAACGCTCCGCTTCCTCAGTTCCAACCTTTGACACCATGCTGTTGCCGACCATTAAGGCACTACAGGAGTTGGGTGGGTCTGGAACAACCGAGGAAATTTATGACAAGGTAGTACAGCTTCTCAACCTGCCCGATCAAGTGCTGGAAATTCTGCATGGCAATACCTCACAAAGCGAGGTTGAATATCGCCTAGCCTGGAGTCGCACTTATCTCAAGAAGTATGGCCTCCTACAGAACTCGGCGCGTGGAATCTGGTCTTTAGCCTCAACCTCTATCAACTTAGCTGAGCTAGATGCCAGAGAAATTGTCAAGGCGGTTCGGGAGACTGACAAAAATAAAACATCCTCCTCAGACCCACCCGAACAGGCTGTTGCATCTATTGAAACCCTAGAAGAACTTGCATGGCACCAGCAGCTCCACCAAACTCTGCTAACCCTGGAGCCTTCTGCCTTCGAGCGTTTGACCCAGCGTTTGCTGCGTGAGTCGGGATTTATTCAAGTGCAAGTCACAGGCAAATCTGGTGACGGTGGAATTGATGGCGTGGGAATTGCCCGTATCAACGGTTTCTTGAGCTTTCACGTGCTGTTTCAATGTAAGCGTTATCAAGGGTCAGTTACAGCCGGTCAAATCCGCGATTTTCGAGGAGCAATGCAGGGACGCACGGATAAGGGGCTGTTTATCACAACGGGCACCTTCACCAGAGACGCTATCAAAGAAGCAACGCGAGACGGCGCACCGCCGATCGACCTGATAGACGGCGAGCAATTGGTGCAACGATTGAAAGAATTAGGGCTTGGTGTGAAAATAACAATGATTGAGTCAGTTGAAGTAGATACAAATTGGTTTACAAAAATTTAGATCTAGGGCTGCCATTTAATGTTAACAACCAGCGAATTGAAGGCCACTGATATCCGATTTAAGAGTAGAGAATAGCTGCCAGATTGGCCTAACCACCCCTATTGTGGAGTTAGCTCCTGTTGTTTTTCCAAACCGCAGCTAGCCTTTACACTTGATTTTTGCATTTAGATTTTCATCGTCTTATTTTTTAAGGAACCGCTGATCTTCAATGCTCTGTCAATCCCCTTTTAATCGCCTAGATCCTGCTCAAGATTGTAAAAATTTATATCAATTTCTTGAATTCTGTAAACAGCAGGCGGCGGCTGATCATCAGCCCAAACTGGCCAGTTTTGCCCTCGAAATTCCTGGGCTTGATCCCCTGGTGCTCTTCGATGATTTGGCTCGGCCCGACCAGATGCATTTCTATTTCGAGCAGCGCGATCGGCAGCAGGCGGTAGCAGCTCTGGGGGCGGCGGTCAGCCATCAGCTGGGCGGTATGCGTCGCTTTCAGGAAGCGCAATATTTCATCGAGGATTGCTTTGCGAAACTGCTCTCTGCCGCCGCGACTGACCTGCCTGGCTGGGTAAAACCCTACTGTTTCAGTAGCTTCACCTTCTTCGACCAGAATCGCGACGCCGCCGCGCCGTTTGCTCCTGCGGCCCTGTTCCTGCCCAAATGGCAGATTATCCGGCGGCAAACCCGCAGCTTCGTAGTAGTGAACTGGCTGATTGATTGGCAGTCTCCCCTGACCCAAATTACCCAGACTATCTGGCAACAGCTGCAAAGAATTCGCCTGTCCCAATCGGTAGATTTTCACTGTTTGGCCAGCCTGTCGCCCGGTCGCAGCCGCTGGGAAATGCTGGACAAGGACTCCTTTCGCACGGCGGTCAGCTCGGCCCTGTGCGCCATCCACAACCGCGCCTACAAAAAACTGGTGCTGGCCCATGCCGTCGATGTTTGCGCCGAACAGCCGTTTGACGGAGCCCGCTCTCTGCACCAGCTGCGCCAGCTCCACCCCGACTGCGCCGTGTTTTCCGTGGGCAACGGCCAAGGGCAGAGCTTCATTGGAGCCAGCCCGGAGCGCCTGCTGAGCTTGCAAAACGGTCAGCTGATCACGGATGCCTTGGCCGGTTCGGCCCCGCGAGGCCAGACGGTGCCCGAAGATGCCTGCTTGGCCCAGCGCCTGCTGCAAAACGACAAGGAGCGCCGCGAACACCAGCTGGTAGTCGAGTTTATTGCCCAACAGCTGCTCGAACTGGGTCTGGTGCCCGTCCATGCCCCAACGCCAACCCTGCTCCAGCTCTCGAACATTCAGCATCTGCACACGCCGATTCGGGCGACCACCCAGCTCCACCCGCTGCAAATTCTGGCGGCCCTGCACCCAACGCCCGCCGTAGCCGGAATGCCGCGCCAAACCGCCTGCACCGAGATTCTCCACTACGAGTCGTTCGACCGCTCCCTCTACGCTGCGCCCCTCGGCTGGATTGATGCCCAAGGCAACGCCGAATTTGTCGTAGGGATTCGCTCGGCCCTGCTGGACGGCAACCGGGCGCGCCTCTATGCCGGTGCCGGAATTGTGGCCGGGTCTGACCCCGACCGCGAGTTTGCCGAGGTCAAGCTCAAGCTTCAGGCTCTGCTGCGCGGTTTAAGCTAGAGCAGTTTAAGCTAGGGCAGCGCCTGCCAGAACAGCCAGACAAGATTGGCTCAGAACCCTAGAGAACCGCGAGGACGACCGCCACAAAAATCACAGCCCCAGTCAGCACGACTGCCGCCACCATGATCTGGAGATCGAGCTGTCGCAGGGGCAGACGGCCATAGCTCCGCCGGTTTAGCGCCCGTGCGGTCCTGATATAGACCAGGATGGACAGGCTCAGCAGTCCTAGCCCCAGCCCAACCGCGCCCAGTCCCAGCCCCTGAATCCAGCGTAGCGAGGTGGGAGCCAGCCGCACCAGAGCCACCGGATTGGCCTGGAGCGCAACAGCAATTCGGTTACAGGCAACTCCGGCCCCGATCAGGATCAGACAGACTTGCAGCCAGCTGAGCAGGGTGCGCTCGGTCGCGGCCCGGTTGCGGGCTTTCGCTAATTCGGTGGTATCTCTCAGGCCCATCGTGGATCTCTCAGGCTGATGGTGGTTCTCAAGCTGGTGGTGACTCGCAGACTTACAAAATTTGCGTTGCAGGGATTAATCCCAGAAGTTGATTGCCCTGGCCTATCCCGCCAGGATCTCGCTCAGAATCCAGACAAAGGCAAAGCAGCCAATGCCAGCCAGACCAACCGCCACTCTCAGGCTCAGCGAAGTGCGGGGCCGATAGCGATATTCGGGCTGCGTTTGAATCTGGTGCAGCTCCTGGCGATGTTCACGCGCCGCTTCAACCAGAGCATAGACGCCCAAGGCAATAAACAGCAGACTCAAGATGCGCGACAGCTGCACCGACTCGGTCGGCTCCTTTTGCAGCAGCAGCACAGCACTGACGATGCTGTCGATTCCGAACCCAAAGCTAATCAGCGCCAGACAGGTGCGAATCCAGGCCATCAGCGTCCGCTCGGCGGCGGCCCGATTGCGCTCCTTGGCAAGCTCGGTCTGAACATTGATTGGAACCGGGGAAGTAGGCATGGCGGCAGACGGGGCGCGGGGGATTGACGTTAGCCTGGCTTAGCGCTGATAGGAGGCGTTAGCGCTGATAATAAAGGATGCTGTCGCAAGAGCATAGGAAATGCAACGCTATGTCAAAGGTCGCCCCGTTTAGTTCCGCCATTTCGGTCGAAGCCATTTCCTACAACGACCAGGGGCTGGTTCCGGCCATTGTTCAAGATTATCTGGACGGCACTGTGCTGATGCTGGCCTGGATGAACCGGGAGTCGCTGCAAAAAACGCTCGATACGGGCGAAACCTGGTTCTGGAGCCGGTCGCGTCAGGAACTCTGGCACAAGGGCGCGACTTCTGGGCATTTGCAGCTTGTCCGCTCGATTCGCTATGACTGCGACAGCGATGCAATTTTAGTCACCGTAGAGCAAAAGGGCGACATTGCCTGCCACAAGGGCGAGCGCAGCTGTTTCCATCAAGTCGATGGCACGATTCAGGCACCTCCAGCCGATACCCTATCCCAGGTGTTTGAAGTGATCCAGGAGCGGCGCGACCATCCTAACCCCGACTCCTACACCTGCAAGCTGCTGGCCGGGGGCGACAACAAAATCCTCAAAAAAATTGGCGAAGAGTCGGCTGAGGTAGTGATGGCCTGCAAGGACAATCAGCCGGACGAAATTGCGGGCGAGGTGGCCGACCTGCTCTACCATACGCTGGTGGCTCTGGCCTACCACCGGGTTGAACTGCGGGATGTCTACCGCAAGCTGCAAGATCGACGTCGCTAGACCAGCAAAAAACCGCACCCAGTTCAGCGGTACGGCTTTCGTGATGCAAATTAGCAAAGACTTAGCAAAAGATCAGCGGATCTGTAGGCCAACCTTACCCCAGAGTCAGGCCACCAGCACAGCTTACGCGACCACCGCAGAGCGCAGAGACTTGGCGACCGGCGAAACGACCAGTGGGCAGACATACTGGCTCTGGGCGGAAATCAGCTTTAGCTCGTGGGGATAGCGCGGCCTCGGGTCGTCTGCCAGCCAAACGGGCGGCACCATCATCGGGTCATAGCTTTCAATCACATGCAGTTTGCCGGGTTCGGCCTTCAGCTCCACCGTAAACCCAGGCTGATAGTCCCACGCTTCTTCCCAGTCCAGCCCATCCTCAAAATTCATTGCCCTAGCCCAACTCTAAAACGGTATTCATTGTTACCAATTATAAGATGAATAAGCAGGATAAATCAAATTTTCCGTAGCTTTAAATACAATTTTTGATTATTTTGTCAGCGTTGCCTGACAGGGTGGCGAGCCAGTGCAGGTAGTTTGGCTCCTTGGTTGATTCGACCCATTTGTAAAGTAGGTCGGTGCAATTGTTTGTAGGATAGTGGGGGTCTGAGGGCACCGCCCCCACACCCTCTCCTTTAGCTAAGGCAGCTTGTACGAATAAGTTGATCACCTGGATCGGTCTACTGGCTTGAACAAGGGGCTTAAGCCCCTTGCCTGCTCAGGTTATTTTTACAAGACTCCTAACTGAAATGAAAAGGTTCTTCCAGAATTGCCGTGGTTGCCACTAGATATGGAATTTAGTCATTTCCAGGAGATGAACCGCTTCAGGTTGAACCAAAGCGTTCATAGCCCCGCAGATCGAGGGTTAAGCGCTGAAAAATCCG
>JBJTUI010000314.1:0-5110 GCA_046080625.1 Elainella sp.
ATTTGACAAACTGAATCCCCATGACCCGCTCCATGCCCAACGGCAGAAATCGTTAAAATACAGGCACCAATACAAAGAATACCTGAAGTTTTTCGACTCTACCTGGGATTTCTATAGGATGTAAAGCGAGTTGCACATCGCGGTCGCCCTAGTTTTTATCGACCCGTCTTTATCGACAAGCACCCCCACCCAACAAGATCTATGGCTGAACTTGAAACTGGATTACCAAGCATTCGTCAAGTCCAAACGCTGATTCGCGAAGGCACTGAGGTCGAACTGAAGCTAGTCACCAACGACCTGCTGACGGGCAAAATTAGCTGGCAAGACACAGAATGCGTCTGCCTGTTTGACCACTACAACCAGCCCACAATCGTTTGGCGGCAGGCAATTGTCTATCTCAAGCCCAAGGTTTAATTTCTCTACTCGAAGCAGGCCGACGGCTCGCCATTTTGGACCTGACGGCAGCGATAGTCAATCGCTTTCTCCAAAACTTTCCAGGCCGAAGCGTCCAGGTTGTCCAGGCTAATTTGCTCCTTCACTTCGACATCGCGCAGCGCCTCACGCAGCGATCCTGCCTGTAGCAGAGACTTGAGCATTGCCAGGTTGCGTTCCTGAATCGCACGCCGCAGCTGGGCGCGCAGGGGGCTGATGGCACTGGAGGCCGCACTGGAGGCTACGGTTTGAGTCGCGTCTGGTGAATTCGGGGCCGGGCTGGGTGAAGGCGGCGGAAACAGCGGTTCAGCAACGGGCTGCGGCTGAGCAATCACCTGGGCGATGGGCGTGCTGACGACGGGTGCTGAGCTGGGGGCAGCTGAGCCAGAAGCAACCGGACTGGAAGCAGTGGGCGGTAACACTGGCAACATTGCTGGCGGCGCAATTGCCGGGTCTGCTTGGGCGATGGGCGCTGTTTGCGTAGGTTGCAGCGCGGTTGAACGCAGTGTGCCAGTCAGGGCGATACCTGTTCCAATCAAAGCCGAGCCCACTACAGTTGCCAGAATCAAGAGATTGGGTCGCATAGCCAGGGAAGAGAAAGGATAGGAAGGGAAACTCGGACAATCAGACCGGGATTAAAATAACTGGCTGAATCGCATACCCAAGCGCCTCACCAGGCTGGTACTGCGACTAGATACTGCTAAATACAGGCTGATCACAGCGGTTTCAGGTTGATTTATCACTTCTTCAACTGGCACAACTGCCGTCGTCCTGAAGTCGTGCTGCTCTGTTAGCTGTAGACCTAAACCAGGCCGAAACCCCGGCAGAGCAAGGCACCAGAGCAAGGGGATAAAATCCCGGTAAAATCAGGAGAGCTGGGTTAACTGATGAGACGAGGGACAGTTCGCTGACCGGTTGTTTACCGATTGGCCGGAACTACTGAAGCCAGAACACCACTGGGCAACTCCGAACAGCTCTGAATAGAATACCCAGGTAATGCCCCCGGAATGCCCAGTCCCTTGCTACTACCCGCCCAGAGTGACTTAAAACCTAGAGAAAGCCTAGAGTGAATCAGATCATGCAATCGTTACGAGCGCGACAAATTGCCGCTGGAGCCAGCCTGTCAGACGAAAACATTCCGCTCAGTTTTCACAACGATACTGCTGTGAAGCTGGCCTTGCAGAATGGCGCTGCCCTTTATGACTGCTCGCACTGGGGCCGAATTCAGCTCACGGGCGAAGACCGACTCAGGTTTCTGCACAACCAAACTACCAATAACTTTACAATTCTGCAACCGGGCCAGGGCTGCGACACCGTATTTGTCACCCCAACGGCTCGCACCATCGATCTGGTCACGGCCTACCTGCTACCCGACTTTGTCCTGCTGCTGACCTCACCGGGCTACAGTCAGCGGTTGATCGAATGGATGGATCGGTTCATCTTCTTCTCCGACCGGGTCGAACTCCAGGATGTTACAGCCAGCACGGCTGCCTTCAGTTTGCTTGGGGCCAACTGTGACGCCATTCTGAATCTGCTGGGAGCCAGCGCCATTCTGGGACAGCCAGCGGCCAGCCATCAGCTGTTTCACTTCAGCAATCGCACCTTCGGCAGTTTTGAAGTGCGGGTGGCGGTGGGCAGCGGCTTGCAGATGCCGGGCTACAGGCTGTTTGTCCAGGCTGAGCAGGCCGAAGCCCTCTGGAAAATTTTGGTCGATGCGGGGGCGATGCCGATGGGCGAAACCTTCTGGCAAACCCTGCGGGTCGAGCAGGGCCGCCCCCTGCCCGAGCAGGAATTGACCGACGACTACAACCCTTTAGAAGCGGGCCTCTGGCACACAATTTCCCTCAGCAAGGGCTGCTATATCGGTCAGGAAACCATTGCCCGGCTGCACACCTACAAAGGCGTCAAACAACAGCTCTGGGGAATCAGCTTCCCAGCAGGCAGCCAGATCGCGCCCGGCGATGGCGTCACCTCAGGCGAAGACAAGATTGGTCGCATCACCAGTGTCACCCAGACCGAAGCGGGTCCCTTTGCCCTGGCCTACATTCGCACCAAAGCCATCGAGTCAGCCCAGACGGTGCAGGTGGGTACTGCCGAGGGCGCGCTCGTGGCGCTACCGTTTGTCAGCCATGAGTATCTTTAGACGTTCTGCGCTCTGTTTACACCCACATTCCATTTAGCGTCCGGCCAACTTCCCCAGCGCCTGCTCCAGCGCTATCGGCAGCTGCCGCAGGATTTTTCCCTGCCGATCTAACGGTACCAGCGTCACCTGAGCCGTAACGCAGAGCTGCTGATCGGCCCAAATCTCGTAGTCCCAATGCACCCGTACTCCCGTCAGGGGACGCATTCTGGCCTTGACCACAGCCGCCATTCCCATTTTCAAGGAAGCCCGATAGCGCAGGGATAGCTCGACCACGGGCAGCTCACAGCCCAGCGCCACCAGATCGGCGTAATCAATGCCGGTCGAACGCAAAGCTTCAACTCGCGCCTCCTCTAACCAGGTGAGATAGGTGCCGTGCCAGACGATGCCTGCATAGTCGGTATGGTGGGGCTGGACGCGAATCGGGTACTCAAAGCAGGGTGCAGACATGGCAGAGGCAGGTAATGCGGCAACCTCAAAATTATCCCAGTCTGCGTTCTCCCTGGCAGAATTCGACCAGCCAGTCTTTGATGCGATAGGTGGCGTAGCAGTCGTCTTCGTTATAGCGGAGAATAGCCTCCCGGTAGCGGGAGTCGCCGGTTGTCATCCACTGGTCATACCAACAAATCGACTGGGCTCCGCTGGCCTCCGGGTCGCGCCAGTCGAAGCCCAACCAGCGGGCAATTGGCTTCAGGGCATAGCTTTCTACCGGCAGAATCGCCACCCGCGTTATTCGCTCATGAAGATCGACAAATCGTTCAGCCAGCGGTTCAATCAGCTCGATTGGCGTGCCGTAGAGGTCGGCCAAGCGTCGCACGGTTTGCAGCTCGTAGGGGCAGAAGTGAAAAATTGGCGCGTCGGGATAGCGCCAGACCAGATCGAGAAACTGCTGCCAGATCTGAGCTTCCTCGGCCTGGGAATCGGCGATCAGGGCATGAAAAGTTTCGGTTTGGCGCTGCCGATCGACCACCAGAACGCCGTGCAGGTAGATCAAATTCTGCTCTGGGGCTGCTTCAATGTCGAAGTAAAGCTCGACTGGGGCCGTGGGCAGTTCAGCCGCCGACAGCAGATCCTTGCCGGTTTCGCCGCCCTGATTCGGCAGAGCACAGTCGGGTATGACAAGGTCGGGCAGGGTGCGGTCGGGCAGAGCAGAGTCGGGCAGGGCGCGGTTGGTCAGTACCGATTCAGCCTGTTTAACCAATCGCTGGGCCACCGGCAGGCCAAATCCGGGCAGGTTTTCCAACTGTTTGGGGTTAGCCGCTGCTAGAGCTTCCACAGTGGTCAACCCCAGCGCCTTCAGGTAGGTGTAGCGGCTGGGCGTTACCCCCGGCAGCAGGGAAAGGTGCCGTTCCGCCTGGGCCAAGCCGTAGCAGTGGGCAGACCACTGGCAGAGATCGCAGCGGTTGTGGGCAATGAACACCTCTGGTTCCTGCAAGCCTGTGGGTTCGTGGGTAGGCAACAGAGTTTGGATACAGTCGCGCAGCAGATCCTGCATCCGGGGCATGGCCTCAGCCAAATTCACGCCACAGGTGCCCTGCTGCCGCAGCAGCAGCCAGCCGGTTTCTGGCCAAACTCCCTGGATAGCCGCTAGCAGGTAGGCGTGGTAGGCCACCACGATCTGGTAGTCCATTTTGGGGCGTTTGCCTAGGCGAATATCAGCAGGTTCGTAGATCCAGTCGCCCAGCATCGACTGACCCGGCTGCCGGATCAGCAAATTGGGCGAGCTGACCAGCTTCAGCCCGCCCAGCTCAACCAGCAAAACCCCCTCCGAGATCCGCTCAACCCCCTGCTGCATCAGAGCCAGGGTTTCAGTTGCACCCTCCAGCCAGTTTTTGCGGCTGTATTGGGGCCGGTGGGCAGGCTGTTCGGCTAACACGGTGCGTTGATGGGCCAGACTATCCTGGCGCAGCTTAGCAACATAGTCGTTGGGTGAACCGCGCAGGGCAGCATCACCGTAAAGCTCTAAGAAGGCTCGGCGAGGGCAGCGCTGGTATTGAAACAGCAGGTCGTCCGTCAGCCAAAGTTCGGAGGCTGCCACTGGCAGTTCGGGCAATAAATTCAGGGGTAGAACCTGACCAGACACTAAAACAGAGGAGGCTGTCTGTTCCACAGCCCCCGCAGCATTGGGTCGGTAGGGGCTAACAGACAAGCGGCTCCTGTCTGGGCGACTGTTTTGGGGACTGTTTGGGCAACAGCTGGACGTGAGGCGTGGGCCAAGGACTGAAATGCGGACGCACCAAACTTAAATGAGACTCTGAAGCGACGCTCATCGGTAAGCCGATGCCTATCTCCGTTTGATCCCAAGCCTTGTAACGCATCTCCAGCATTTTCACAGCGAAGGCTTCAACAGTTTCTACAGGTTTAACTCAAAATTGGCAAATCTGAAAGTTTGCAAACCTGAAAGCGTAGAACTCAAAACTGTACAGCCTGAAACTATACAATCCAAAACCATGTAGTCCAAAACCGTAACAACCCAAAACAGCCCAAATAAGGTATGTACTTTTGTGACCTATTCTTGAATGTAACTTGATTTCTGGC